>JAHDEF010000152.1 GCA_020628975.1 Aquimarina sp.
ATTTTATTCACAGTAAACCAGATTTGATACCTAATAGTATAAGAATAGCCAAAAATTTATATTGGGGAGGATCTTTTGATGTAGTGAGTGAATTAATAATGGATCGCATGATTGAACCTGATGATATCAAATTTTTCTTAGGATATTCGGGGTGGTCTTTTAATCAATTGGAAAATGAGATTACCGACAATTCTTGGGTAGTATCAGCCGATTGTAATCTGAAAGCGTTAATGAATGATCAAATTGATTCTTACTGGAAAGATCAAATGCTTGAATTAGGTGATCGCTATTCTATTTGGGCTAATGCACCTGAAAATCCAGAATACAATTAGTTCAAATATAAGATTAATTCGAAAAATTGTGGACTAGCAAAGTTGCTGTCATTTCCGCATAGGCGGAAATCTACTAAAGTAAATTTATTGTTTTCCTTTATAAAAGAATAATTTTCAATTTCTAGCAAAAAACTCCACTATAATTTTTTCAAAATTCGTGGAGTTACACACGAAATCAACAGAATGTACCACAACTTTTCAGTTGATACGCAAATCTAACTATTAATAATGAAGAATATTCAATATTTTTATAAGCGCAGCTAGTAATAAACATAATGAGCGCTATGCTATGTAACTTTTCAAGTTTAAGTGTCTTAACGGTTATTAATTGGCCAGTTCTGATATAAACTTAATACGATACAAACGAAGCTCTTCTTCCTCATAATCTCCATCAAATTCTTCCATGGCTTCATCAATACTATCGGTTTCTGCTTCTAAAAAGTAATCATGAATTTCTTCTTGTTGATCTTCATCTAAATGTTCTTCTAACCAATAATCAATATTTAGTTTTGTACCACTGTATACAATAGCTTCCATTTCAGATATAAAATCTTCCATAGTTTTTCCTTTGGCTTCAGCAATATCAATTAATGGCAATTTGCGATCTATACTTTGAATTATATAAAGCTTAATAGCACTATTAGCTCCCGTAGTTTTTACTACAAAATCATCAGGGCGTACAATATCATTTTCTTCTACGTATTGTTTAATAAGCTTTATAAACTCTTTTCCGTACTTCTTTGCTTTTCCGTCCCCTACTCCATGAACATTCGAAAGTTCTTCTAAAGTCGTTGGGTATTTCAACGTCATATCTTCTAACGAAGGATCTTGAAATACAATAAACGGAGGAACCGATAATTTCTGTCCCACTTTTTTACGTAATCCTTTCAGTAATTTGAGTAACTTTTCATCTGTAGATCCTCCTCCTGCTTTTCCATTTACAGCTTCTTGTGTTTCATCATAACTGTGATCTTCAGTCATCATAAAACTTGTTGGATTATTGAGGTATTCAGCACCTTCAGGAGTAAGCCTTAATATTCCGTAGGTTTCGATATCTTTTTTCAAATAGCCTTTCACTAAAACCTGACGAATGAGCGCCATCCAAAAACGTTCTTCTTTCGCTTTTCCACTACCAAAAAAAGGTTGGGCTTGGGTTTTATGTGAAATAATCAAGGCATTTTCTTTCCCTACAAGGGTATTGACAATTTCTTTTGATTTATAAACGCCTGATGTTTTCTTTACTACATCAAGTAATAATTGTAATTCTTCTTTTGCTTCAGCTAGCGATTTTGGGTTTCTAACATTGTCATCCATATTGGCTCCATCGCCTGTAGTGTCACAAAATTCTTCCCCGAAATAATGTAAAATAAATTTTCTTCGTGAAATCGAGGTTTCAGCAAAAGCCACTACTTCTTGCAACAGCGCCATACCTATTTCCTGTTCTGCAACAGGTTTACCGCTCATAAACTTTTCTAGCTTTTCAATATCTTTATAAGAATAGTATGCTAAACAATGTCCTTCGCCTCCGTCACGTCCCGCACGACCCGTTTCTTGGTAGTAACTTTCAATACTTTTAGGAATGTCATAATGAATTACAAAACGCACATCAGGTTTATCAATTCCCATCCCGAATGCAATAGTCGCTACAACAACATCAATATCTTCCATCAAGAACATATCTTGATGTGAAGCCCTGGTTTTAGCATCTAAACCTGCGTGATAAGGCACTGCTTTGATACCATTGACTTGCAGGGTTTGCGATAATTCTTCAACGCGTTTACGGCTAAGGCAATAAATAATACCACTTTTTTCAGCATTTTGTTTTACAAACCGAATGATATCAGTATCAACATTAGCTGTTTTGGGCCGTACCTCATAAAACAAATTAGGACGATTGAAAGAGGCTTTAAAAGTTCTTGCCCCAGTTATCCCTAAATTTTTAATAATATCTTCTTGTACTTTCGGAGTGGCTGTGGCTGTTAAAGCAATAATGGGAATATTATCGCCAATAGTGCCAACAATCTTTCTAAGATTACGATAATCTGGTCTAAAATCATGCCCCCACTCACTTATACAATGCGCTTCATCGACCGCTAGAAATGAAATTTTTTGTTCCGATAAAAACTGAGCGTATTCTTCTTTTGCTAAAGACTCTGGTGCAACATATAGTAGTTTAGTAATTCCATTAACGATATCTTGCTTGACTTTTGCAATTTCTGTTTTATTTAAGGAAGAATTGAGTACATGTGCAACACCCTCTTCAGAAGAAATACTTCTAATAGCATCCACTTGATTTTTCATCAATGCAATTAAAGGCGAAACTACAATGGCAGTACCTTCTTGCATTAATGCGGGTAGTTGATAACAAAGCGATTTACCCCCACCCGTAGGCATTATAACGAAGGTATCTTCTTTATGTAAAATACTTTTTACGACTTGCTCTTGCAATCCTCTAAACTGGCTAAAACCGAAATACTTTTTTAGCGCACTTTGTAGTTCTTTCTCGTTCACGTGCAAAAAATTATACTAATCAAGTTAATATTTATGGATCTATTCTCCTAGTAAAAATTCATAAAACCCGAATTTACAAGTACATTTTCAATCAAAAAATGTACGTTTAAAATATGGTCAACCCAATTTTAACCAATAGATTTGTGTTTTGAGAGTAATGTAAAATTAATACTTTTTTGTGGTTTCACAAACGATTCAAATTTGAGTCGAATCAAATTACAGAAATTTCTTAAAAATGTATCCTTTAAGTCATTAATGAGTAAACGTAAGAAAAACCCTCAACAAATGTCGTTTTTAGATCATCTTGAAGAATTAAGATGGCATCTAATACGTGCTACACTAGCTGTAATTATTGGTGGTGTTGTAGCCTTTTCACTAAAAGGTTTTATTTTTGACACTATAATTTTTGGACCTAAAAAAAGTGATTTTTGGACCTACCGTATACTATGTAACTTATCGACCAAACTAGGCTTCGACAAAAGTTTTTGTTTTGATGAAATACCTTTTATAATTCAAAGTAGAACAATGGCTGGGCAATTTTCTGCACATATTTGGACAGCAATAACTGCCGGTTTCATTATAGCATTTCCTTACATACTTTATCAATTTTGGAGCTTTATTAAGCCTGCTATGTATGAAAATGAAAGAAAAAATGCTAAAGGTTTTATTATAACAGCTTCGTCATTATTTTTCTTGGGGGTTTTATTTGGGTATTATATTATATCTCCGTTTTCAATAAACTTTTTAGCCAACTATAATATCAGTAAAGAAGTTTTAAATGAGTTTGATTTATCCAACTATATCGGACTTATTAGGTCATCTGTTTTAGCATGCGGTCTTGTGTTTGAATTACCCATAATTATTTATTTTTTAGCCAAAGTAGGCATCGTAACTCCTAAAATTTTAAAAGATTATCGCAAGTTTGCACTTGTCGGCGTATTGATTCTTTCCGCTGTAATAACACCGCCAGATGTCACCAGTCAGGTAATTGTTAGTATTCCTGTTTTAATTCTTTACGAAGTTAGCATTGTTATAGCACGAGTAGTACAAAAAAGACCTGCAACAGGTGGTAATAAATATCCGTTAGCTTAATTATATATTTGTTTTATGAAGTTAAGAGCCGAAAATTTAGTTAAGACTTACAAAGGTAAACGCGCTGTTAAAGGTATTTCTATAGAAGTAAATCAAGGTGAAATTGTTGGTTTACTTGGGCCTAACGGAGCTGGAAAAACAACTTCATTCTACATGATTGTTGGGTTTGTAAAGCCTACTGAAGGAAAAATATTTTTAGAAGATACTGAAATTACCAATTTCCCAATGTACAAAAGGGCCCAATATGGCATAGGATACTTAGCACAAGAACAATCTATTTTTAGAAAACTTACGGTTGAAGAAAATATACTGAGTGTACTTCAATTAACTAAGTTGAGTAAAAAAGAACAAAAAGAAAAATTAGAATCGCTGATAGAAGAATTTGGTTTAGAAGAACGCAGAAACCGAAAAGGAGATTTATTAAGTGGTGGTGAGCGTAGAAGAACAGAAATTGCACGAGCCTTGGCTACCAATCCTAATTTTATTTTATTAGACGAACCATTTGCGGGTGTTGACCCTGTTGCTGTAGAAGATATTCAACGAATTATTGCTCGACTCAAGCAGAAAAATATAGGCATATTGATTACCGATCATAATGTACAAGAAACCCTAGCCATTACTGATAAAACCTACTTAATGTTTGAAGGTAATATTTTGAAG
>JAHDEF010000153.1 GCA_020628975.1 Aquimarina sp.
CAGGAATGACTGATAAATCTCAATTCCCTAAAGAATTGAATGATTACATCTCATTCTTAGAGAAAGAATTAGAAACACCTATTACTATTGTTTCTGTAGGACCTGATCGTAAGCAAACTATTAATATGTAATAATATATTAACGTTTATAGCGTTTAGCTGTATTATAAAATAAAAAAGGTTGTCTTAAATTTAAGACAACCTTTTTTTATTGACACTACCGAAAGGGTACAAAACCTTAATAGAAATTAACTTAAAAAATGGTGAAACATTTTATTTATTTTGTGTGTCACTCCGCTAATTTCGAAAAAATTTTAGTAGAGTCTCCTTCACTAGAAATTAGAAATCATTCTTTTATACTGAAAATAATAAATTTAGTTTAGGGGATTTCCACCTACGTGGAAATGACGACAACTTTACTAATTCAAAATTTTTTGAGATTAATGACAAGAAATGGTGAAATTTTAATATTCTTAATGATGAGGCTGTCTAAAAAAAGTCAAGAATCTTGTGATCGCACATTAAATAATGTTAAAATAAAATTTGATTACCAAATAATTAACAGGCTTCGACTATCGCTCAGCCTTCGTTAATATTACTTTTTAGACAACCTCGAAGTGGTACTTATTATCAGCGATTACGGAAATTCAATAAGTAGTTTATTCAAAATCGGGAATAGCTTTCAAATCGACTCCAAGTACTTTTTTTGCAATTTTATTTAGTAATTTGAAATCTCCTTCAAAATGATATGTGGTTTGATAATGACTCAAAGTTTCTCCGTTTTTTAAAACTTTTGCTTGCGAAGAAGATTCAAATTCAAAAAAAGGCCAATTATGGTTTTCTTCAGGGATCACTTCTCCATTAAAAATATTAATCACATCTCCTTGATAGGGATTTGTTACACCTCTTGGTACAGAACTCATATAATACTCCCCTTTTTCTAATTTAAAAGTTACAATATTTAACAAGTTCATCGAAGGTGAATAGCTTCCCATCACATTTTTGGTAACCGAAGGTGGAATTCCTATTTTATTTAAATAAGCAGCATCAGCCTTAAAATAAACAGTCCCTTCTTTTATTTGTATACGATCTTTTGGTAAGCCTCCAAAATATGATGTGACTTTGGTTTCACCTTCTTTAATTGGAATCATCACTGTGTTATCTTTTGAGGTAAGCTGACAACCTAATTCCCAAATACCAATTAATCCTTTTTCTAAATCCCAATCTTCACCAATATTGGTTATAGAAGTAAAAGCGTTAAAAGCCACATAGTCGATACTATCCAAAGTGATATTTAAATCATGTTCTATATCTTCTTGCGATAATAAATTTATACTACGATCTACTTCAAGATTAAATAAGGTATTTTGAAAATTTAGAATTTCTAAAGTACCCTTTGTAGTTATATGTGTACTATCTTTTTCAACCAACTGAAACAATGTTTGCTCTAAACCTTTGGGTGGACGCATTGCTTTGGGTGTTAATGCATCTCCTGGTTTATGAAAAATAGAGTATTTACCAAATTCAGGGGCAAACCACAATCGGCTTTCACCACCTAAATAAGTCATTTGTGTAGCTGAGTTACCTTCATCAAAAATTTTCCAATTGATCCAACCATAACTTTTACCGTCAAGTCCTTTAGCACTGCTCGTAAACACACGACCTTGATAAGATGGCGAAACGGCTATTATACCCTTATCGGATGATAATACTTCTATGTCTGGAATATACGTTTGTAAGCGATGAACGACTTCTTTAAAAGTTGGCTCTTGTGCCCAACTACAAAAGATATTTGTTACGAATAAAAAGGATAAAATTTGAAAACGCATAATTACATTTTCTTTAAATATCTCAATTTATTTTTAGAAAAGATAATTCTTACTGAGTTGATTTAGTGTTTTGCTCTTCAAAAAAACGCTTTTCTATTTTTTCGTGGCTTTTTAAAATTTTTCGCACCCAATCATACCGCTTTTGTAACTGCTGCGTACTTGAAAGTTGCCAAGGTATACTACTTGCTTTCATTTGATTTACGAGGTGCTGTAAAATAATAGCTGCTGAAACAGAAATATTAAGACTTTCCGTAAAGCCGTACATAGGAATATGTAATTGTACATCCGATTGTTCTAAGACATAATCGCTTAAGCCCTCACCTTCTGCTCCAAAAAATAATGCCGAGGGTTTAGAAATATCAAATTCGGAAAGAGAAACGCAGTTTTTACCATGTGGTGTGGTGGCTACAATTTGGTAGCCTTTAGCTCGAAGTTGTGCTACGGTATCTTTAGCTGTGTGATGCCGGTGTACGTCGACCCACTTTTGTGCTCCCATAGCAATTTCACGATCAATAGTTCGAAGATTTTTTTCTTCTATAATATGAATATCTTGAATGCCAAAAACGTCGCAACTTCGCATTACAGCTGCAGCATTATGCAATTGATATAAATCTTCAACCGCTACCGTAAAGTGATACGTACGATCTTTGAGAACACGCTGATTATTATTTCTTCTATTTTCTGTAAGAAATGATTCTAAATAAGTGACTAAATTTTCGTCGATCATAAACTTAACGGTAAACCTGTCAACAAATCCACTTTTACGAAATCTTTTAAACGCACGGGGAAAGCATCTTTAAATTTAGTGGTATTTCGAATTTGATACATGTACGATCGCGTTTCTTGCAACGACAAAAATCGACTTGAAAAATAACGATACCAACCATCAGATCCATACACTTCTACATAGTTTCTGTAATCTAAATATTCTTGACTTAAAGACGTGCGACATGCGGCAACTTGTACACTATAATAAGATCCGTCACTTAAAGAAGATTCTAAGGTGGCAATTTTCTTAGTTTGAACAGGTTCTTTTTCTATTTCAACAGGGGTTTCAATTACGGGAAGTTTTTCTTCTACAATTGAATCTTTAACTTGATTGGCTGTTTCGTAAATATCAAAATCATTAATTCTTCTTGAAATTCTACTTACTTCAGTAGTATCCGTTTGCGCATTGACTAATGAAATGCCCAATAAAACAAAAGCCATTGTCGTAAAAATTCTTTTCATAGATGGTAGATTAAGGGTGCAAATATAAAAAAGTGTTACTGCTAACCTATAAAGTCAAGGGAATATCTAGTTTTCCATGAGTAATGGTAGTAGTTACATGGCATAACTGCTTTAAAATTTCAATATTATGACTAGCGATAAAAATAGTAGGTTGATGTTGCTGGTGGTGTGTTTTAATTAATTTGACTACAAGTTGTTGAGCTTCTTCATCTAAGGCAGAAAAGGGTTCATCTAGTAATATCACATCTGTAGGATTAACTAAAGTCATTATTAACGCAGCACGTTTTTGTTGCCCTCCTGACAATGCATTGGGGTATTGATTCCGCAGCTCAAACAAATCTAACTTAGAAAGCCAATGCTGCACCTCGCTAATAGTCAATTTAGTATTAGCAAACTGAATATTTTGCGCAAGTGTTAAATGGGTAAACATGGTAGCTTCTTGAAATAAATAACTACAAGAACGCTGCTGTGGCTTTTTGTATTTCTTGTGATCAATATTGCACCATAGATGGTTATTTACTTTAATGGTACCACTGTCAGGGCGAACTAGGCCTGACAATATTTTGAAGAATGTTGATTTTCCGCTTCCTGAAGCCCCTGTAAGTCCAATAATTTTTTGGGGTGCTGTAATTAAATTCACATCTAACTGGAAATGGTGCTTAGAACTTTTACGCGTTTTCTTTAATTCAATTTCAATCATAACTTTGCTGTTTCTTAGTTAGACTTAGAAATTGTACACTCAATAAAATGATAAAACTAATCGCTAATAAAATAATAGCATAGCGATGTGCTTGTTCAAATTGAAGCGTTTCAACATATTCAAAAATGGCAATTGAAGCAACTTTTGTTTCTTTAGGAATACTTCCTCCAATCATTAATACTACCCCAAATTCTCCCAAAGTATGCGCAAAAGTAAGTATCGCACCTGTAACCAAGGCGTTTATGTTATTGGGAAGTATAACTTTCCAAAAAATTGTCCAATTAGATTTCCCTAATACTTTCGCAAGTGCCACCATGGAAGTATTTGTAGATTCAAATCCGTTTTTTACAGGTTGAATCATAAAAGGTAAGCTGTAAATTACCGAAGCTACAACCAAACCAACAAATGAAAAAACCAAAGAAACACCTATAGTATTTGACACCCAACTACCAAACATTTGATGGGGACTAAAAGCTAACAATAAATAAAACCCTAAAACGGTAGGCGGTAAAACTATGGGAAGCCCTACTAAAGCTTCTAAAAAATACCTGCTTTTAGATTTTGAGAAAGCCAAAAAATAAGCCAATGGTACTCCTATACCTAATAAAACAATGATAGTTATAAATGCCAGTTTAAAAGAAAGCAATAAGGGAGTCCAATCCATAGTTTACAAAGGTACATATCCATAATTATTTAGTACTGCTTTTGCTTTTGGGCTTTTTAAAAATTCTAAAAAATCCTCTAATTGTTTACTAGGTTTTAATACTATATAAGTATGTATAATATCTTGAATTGTATTTGTATATACATCGGTTACATCAAATTGAG
>JAHDEF010000154.1 GCA_020628975.1 Aquimarina sp.
CGACAAAGTTTCTTTCAATATTAATAATGAAATCATACAAATGAAAACGGAGGAAGTTTGGTATGTCAATTTCAACCTTCCACATAGTGTAAAAAATGAAGGCAATACAAAAAGAGTACATTTAGTAATCGACTGTATTCGTAATTCATGGAGCGATCAACTTTTTAAAAGTTTGGGGTATCGTTTTGATCTAGAAGATAAAAAAGAGAACTTTGATCGAACAACCATAATACGAATGATAGAAGAATTAGAGCAACAAAACAACGAAGCTTCGCATATTCTAATTAAAGATCTAAAAGCAAAACTGAACGATATTAGAGACTAAAACTCAACCAAAAGCAAACATATTTACCATCGTAACTTTTTATATTCCTCATCTAAAAAAAATGTCATACATTTGCACTCCTGTTTTTACAGGAAAAGGAATGTTTAATAATCAGTAAAATTAATTAGTGTGGACACATTAAGTTACAAAACAGTATCTGCTAATAAAGCTTCTGCTAACAAGGAGTGGTTATTAGTTGACGCTGAAGGACAAACTTTGGGTCGCCTTTCTTCTAAAGTTGCAAAACTTTTAAGAGGTAAGCACAAGCCTTGTTTTACCCCTCACGCAGACTGTGGTGACAACGTAATTGTTATCAACGCAGAAAAGGTGACTTTATCGGGTAAAAAATGGAGTGAGAAATCTTACATCCGTCACACAGGCTACCCAGGGGGACAAAGAAGTCTTTCGGCACAAGAAATGTTCGACAAAGGACCAGAGCGTCTAGTTGAAAAAGCAGTAAAAGGTATGTTACCTAAAAACAAATTAGGTGCAGAACTTTTCCGCAATCTAAAAGTGGTTGTAGGTGGTGAGCATAAATATGCAGCGCAACAACCAAAAACTATTAACTTAAACGAATTTAAGTAATGGAAGTAGTACACAAGATTGGTCGTAGAAAAACATCAGTTGCTCGTGTTTATCTTTCTCAAGGTGAGGGTAAAGTTACTGTCAACAAGAAAGAATTAAAGGATTATCTTCCTACAGCAACGTTACAATACAAAGTAAACCAACCATTTTTATTAACTGAGACTGAAGGTCAATACGATGTTAAAGTTAATGTTTACGGTGGTGGTACTACTGGACAAGCTGAAGCTATTCGTTTAGCTATCTCTAGAGCTTTATGTGAGATTGATAGTGAAAACAGAGCTGCGTTAAAGCCAGAAGGATTACTTACTCGTGATCCAAGAATGGTTGAGCGTAAGAAGTTTGGACAGAAGAAAGCGCGTAAGAAATTCCAGTTCTCTAAGCGTTAATTGTATATCCATTTATTTGGAGTTTATATTAAAAATTTGTTGCCGTTGTCTCGATTTGTCGAGAAATTAGTTTAGCATCTAAACCTCATGGACTGGGGTTGCTAACATAAAAAACGGAACGTAAACTATTACGAAAATGGCAAACAACATTGAAGTAAAAGAATTATTAGAAGCAGGTGTACACTTTGGACACTTGACTAGAAGATGGGATCCAAACATGGCGCCATATATTTATATGGAGCGTAATGGTATTCACATCATCAACTTTTACAAAACAGCAGCAAAAATGGAAGAGTCTGCTGAAGCATTGAAAAAAATCGCTGCTTCAGGAAGAAAAATCCTTTTTGTAGCTACTAAGAAACAAGCTAAAGAAATTGTAGCTGATAAAGCCGCTAAAGCTAACCAACCATACATTACTGAAAGATGGCCTGGGGGTATGCTTACGAACTTTGTTACTATCCGTAAAGCAATCAAAAAGATGGCTACTATCGATAGAATGAAGAAAGACGGAACTTTCAATACTTTATCTAAAAAAGAACGTTTACAAGTAGATCGTTTACGTGCTAAATTAGAGAAGAATTTAGGTTCTATCGTAGACATGACTCGTTTACCTGGTGCTTTATTTATCGTTGATATTAAGCGTGAGCATATCGCTGTTAAAGAAGCACAAAAATTAAACATTCCTATTTTCGCAATGGTAGATACTAACTCTGACCCACGTCAGGTTGATTATCTTATCCCTGCAAACGATGACGCTTCTAAGTCTATCGAGAAAGTAGTAGGTTATGTTAGTGATGCAATCATCGAAGGATTGAATGAGCGTAAAGCTGCTAAAGAAAGTAAGAACGAAGCTCCTAAAGCTGAGGCTCCTGCTGCTGCACCCGCTGCACCAGAAGCTCCTGCAACAGAAGCTGTAGCGTCTAACGAAGAAGAGTAATTCTTTTTATTAATTAGTAAACAATTGGTTTCATGTTAACCAAACGTTATTAATATATCGAATAAGTCGTTTAGCGGTTTTTAACAAAGCCCTAAGCGACTTATTTATTTAATTTTGAAAATCAAACACAAAAAATATTAAACGTTATGTCAAAAATTAGTGCTGCAGACGTAAAAAAATTAAGAGAAACTACCGGAGCTGGTATGATGGACTGTAAAAAGGCCTTAGTAGAAGCAGAAGGTGACTTTGATAAAGCAATTGAAGTTCTACGTAAGAAAGGACAAAAAGTTGCTGCTAAGCGTGCTGACCGTGAGTCTACAGAAGGTGCTGCAATTGCTAAAGTAAATGCAGATAACACTAGTGGTGTTTCTATCGTATTAGGATGTGAAACTGACTTCGTTGGTAAAAATGATTCTTTCGTTGCTTTAGCAAATGAATTAGCTGATACTGCATTAAACTACGCTTCTAAAGACGAATTTTTAGCTGCAGAGTTCCAAGGAGTAACTGTTGCTGAAAAATTAGTTGAGCAAACTGGTGTTGTTGGTGAAAAATTAGAGATCAAAGCTTTCACTAAAGTTGACGCTCCTTTCGTAGGTTCTTATATCCACGCTGGTAACAAGATCGCTACTTTAGTTGGTCTTTCGGCTACTGCTGAAGGTGCTGACGTTGTTGCTAAAGATGTTGCTATGCAAGCTGCTGCAATGAACCCTGTTGCTTTAAACGAAGCAGGTGTTGATCAGTCTGTAATCGACAAAGAAATCGAAATCGCTAAAGAGCAATTACGTAAAGAAGGTAAGCCAGAAGCTATGTTAGATAACATCGCGAAAGGTAAATTAAAGCGTTTCTTCAAAGACAACACTTTAGTAAACCAAGCTTTTATTAAAGACAACAAGCAGTCAGTTTCTCAATATGTTAAGTCTTTAGGTGACGTTACTGTTGTAGAATTTACTCGTGTTGCTTTAGGATAATTTTATAGCCATCGGCGGTGAGCTATCAGCTATCGGCCTAATTCTATAAAAATATATTAAACCTCACAGGTTTTCAAAAACCTGTGAGGTTTTTTAGTTATACGATTACAAACTCCTACATCACCCAAAAGAACCTTTCTTTTGTTTTAGAAATAGCCCCTAACCTCTTATAGAACCGAATAGCCCCTTCATTAAAATCTGGAGTCTGCCATTGTATTTCCTTACAATTATTTTCAATCGCATATTGTTTTGCTCGCGCCATTAGTTTCCCCCCTATTCTATGACCTCTAAAACCGTCTTTTACAAAAAGACAATCTAAATACAAGTAAAACTCAGCATCCCAAGTAGAAAATTGTTTTATCAAACTACAATAACCAATCAATTCCCCTTTCATTTCAGCAACAAGGATTTTGAGGTCAGAATTTAATGTCATTTGTTGCTTAAGCATTTCAACCTTTCCTTCTTGATGATATTCCGTTTTCTCGTACATTGCATGTAACTCACATAATTCAACAAAAAAAGGTAGATCAGATATTTTTAATGGACGTATTTCTAAAGTCATTCTATTAGCAATTACAAGTAATTTCTGTTCCCAATTTACTCATTTTACCTTCGATAGTATACCCATCACGTTTCCACCAATCTAAGCCACCCAACAACTCTTTTACTCTAAACCCATTTTGAGCTAGTTTAAGCGCTCCTTTTGTAGATCCATTACAACCAATACCATCGCAATAAGATATATACAACACCCCCTTATCTAATGTTGATAGTGTGGTTTCGTTCATATCTCGATGTGGAAATGAAATTGCATTAGGAATATGTTCCTCTTCGTAAGCTCGAACTTTTCTAGTATCAATCACAATGATGCTTTCTTTATTTCCTAAAGCTTCGAAAAGATCTGCTGAATCCATTTCATATTTTAACTTATTCTGATAGTGTGTTAGTTGATCATTATTCATAATATGTGTTTTTTGACAAATCTAATAGTCCTCTATCTCGTATCATTATTTTATAAATGAATAGAATTCAGCCTTGATTGATTTATTTTCAGTCTCAATGAAATTTTGAAATCCTATATTTAGGATATGGAAATCAAACACCTAAAACTAATTAAAGCTATTGAAGATAATGGCAACATCACCAAAGCCGCTGATGAACTTTTCGTGACTAGCTCCGCCCTAAGCCACCAACTTGCTAAACTCGAAGACCAGCTTAATTGCACACTATTTTTAAGATCTAAAAATAAATGGCAACTCACCGAAGAAGGGAAGATCATCCATCAACTAGCTTTAGATACTATAGAAAGTATAGACAGCACCTTAGAAAAGATTCAAGATTACAAAGACGGTAATGCAGGCACTATAAAACT
>JAHDEF010000155.1 GCA_020628975.1 Aquimarina sp.
TGTAAAACCTAATTGACGAATACGCTCAGCAACATCATCAATAACTTCATTTAATTGTACGTATTGCGATTCAAATAATTCATGCTTGTCAGCAAAATCAACACCTACTACATTCCAATGTGCCCCTTTAGTTTTTACACTTAATACATATTCGTTGGCCAAAAGTACTTTTAAAACCTCAGCAACAGCTATGCGCTGTTCATCGTTGATTCCTATATTTAATTTCATGCTTTTTAATTTTATTTAAATGTAAATAACATTTTATTTAATTTGTATATCCGTAATTAGTTATACTATATCCGTTTTCGCCATTCCTTGCTTGATAAGGAATCTCACCCTACTGATTTTTATATCCTTAATGAGATCCTGATTTTCATCAGGATGAAGCAATTCATATTCTTAGTGATTACGGATACTCAATTTATTTAAATAGGATATTGATTTAAAATTAGTCTTTTCTTTCCAAAAAAAATTAAGGAATATTTAAATACTTATGCGTTTGCAAAGAAACTTTCCATTTGGGATGCTTCATCACATAATCAACAATTAACGGAACCACTTTATCTTTTTTACTCCATTCGGGCTGAAGATACAACACGCAATTTTCACTCACTTTAGCTGCTTGTTGTTCCGCAAATTCAAAATCTGATTTATTGTAAATAATCATTTTGAGCTCGTGCGCTAATGGGTAAATTTCATCTACGGGAAGCTTTGTTTTTTTGGGAGATAAACAAATCCAATCCCAATCACCTGAAACCGGATAAGCCCCAGAGGTTTCTATATGCGTTTTGGCTCCTTTAGACTTTAAGCCAGCGGTTAAATGAGACAAATCCCAAGTTAAAGGTTCACCACCAGTTACCACTATAGTATCACTATATTTTGTAGCACTATCGACAATGCGTTCTGTAGCAGTAGGTGGATGCAATTCGGCATCCCAACTTTCTTTAACATCGCACCAATGACATCCCACGTCACAACCACCAATACGTATAAAATAAGCAGCTGTTCCTTTATAAAAACCTTCTCCTTGAATAGTGTAGAATTCTTCCATTAAAGGAAGCATTTTCCCTTGCTGTACCTGCGCTTCAATTTGTGCTTTCGTCATCATAGGCGGCAAAGATACGATGCTTTGTGTGATTAGTCATAACTTCTATAAGTAGGTGAACATTGATTCAATTCAAAAAGTTGAAGCCTATCACAGTTGTCGTTATTTCCACGCAGATGGAAATCTCCTCAATCAAATGTGATATTTTCAATTATGTATATCCGTAATTAGTAATACTATATCCATTTTCGTCATTCCTTGCTTGACAAGGAATCTCATCCTACTGATTTTCAAATCATTAATAAGAACCTGAAACAAGTTCAGGATAACGCAATTCATATTCTTAGTGATTACGGATATTCAATCTTCAATACTAAATAATAATTTGCAATTTCTAGTGAAAGAGACTCCACGACAATTTTTCAAAATTCGTGGTGTAACGCACAAAGTGGACGTAATACTCCACTAGTTTTCAGCTTGATTGTAAAAACTATATGAATACACAAAGTCTAAATCGCTATTCTCCTAAAATTTTATTTCAAGACAAATAACTCTACTAATGACTTTATTAAATTACTTTTTAAGAATCTTAACTACGACCGATTTACTGATCGGGGTTTGACTTTTATCTGCAAAATGATTGATAGGCACTAACATATTAGTTTCGGGAAAATATGCTCCTAAATCTCCCTGTGGAATATTATAAGGTATGAGTTTGAAATTCGTTGCTTTACGTTCAATTCCATCATAATTACTTACTAAATCAACGACTTCAAAAGGCTTAAAATTAAACTTTTCAATGTCTTTTTGATTGATGAAAATAATGCGACGCTCATTATAAATACCTCGATAACGATCATTCATTCCATAAATCGTCGTATTAAACTGATCGTGAGACCTCATTGTCATTAGCATAAATTCATCTTCTGCTAAATTATGCTCTGGTAATCCATTAGTTGAAAATTGCGCTTTCCCGTTAGGTAGCTCACTAAAGTCTAGATCACGAACATTATTCTCTAAATAAAATCCTGAACCTTTTGATTTTTCTTCAATTCCTTTAAATTCTGTCAATACTTTTTCTAGACTTGCGCGAATCATTTCGTAGTTTTCACCATAGCTCTTCCAGTCTACAGGATGATTTCCATCGAAATAAGCGTCGGCTATTCCCCCAATAATTTCGGGTTCACTTTTAAGATTATCTGAAGCTGGTTTTAGTAAACCCTTAGAACGGTGTACGATTCCCATACTATTTTCAACCGTAAAAAAGCGTTGTTTTCCATCTTTTTGATCGAATTCTGAACGTCCTAGTGTAGGTAAAATAATAGCCGTTTTTCCTGCAACAGTATGACTTCTATTTAATTTTGTAGAAACATTTACCGTTAAATCACATTGCTGTAAGGCTTTGGCAGTATAAGCGGTATCGGAAGCGGCTGAAACAAAATTTCCTCCTAATGCCATAAACACTTTAGCTTTACCCTTGTGCATTGCTTGGATTCCTTCTACAACATCGTAGCCATTTTTAATAGGTGCTTCAAAACCAAATTCTTGTTTTAAGGCCTCATTGAAAGCTGGCGAGGCATGGTGTATTATACCAACTGTTCGATCGCCTTGCACATTACTATGCCCACGTACAGGACAAGTGCCTGCACCTTCTTTCCCTAGACTTCCTTTCAATAACAAAAGGTTGACACACTCTTTGATGTTTTCTACACCATTTTTGTGCTGAGTCAAGCCCATTGCCCAGCAAATAATGATCTTATCTTTTTTTGCTAATAGATCAACTACTTGATCTAGTTTTGACACCTCAACTCCAGATTGCATTACTAATGCCTCTTCATCAAATTGTTCTAAATGATCTAGTAAAGATGCATAACCATCAGTATACTTCTCAATAAAGTCATGATCAAAAACTTCTCCTGTAAGTTTATCTAAAGCGGCCAAACGCTTTAATATATATTTCATTACAGCGATGTCTTGATTGATCTTTACTTGAAGGTGAATATCTGCTATAGCTTCACCTCCTTGAAGTACGCCTTTTATTTCTTGTGGATTTTTAAAGCGAATAAGCCCCGCTTCTTCTAGCGGATTAACACTAATAACTTTACCTCCATTTTCTTTACATTTTTGTAAAGCCGAAAGCATTCGGGGGTGATTTGTTCCTGGATTTTGCCCCATGACCAAAACCACCTCTGCTTTGTCAAAATCTTCTAATTTTACAGACCCTTTTCCTATCCCTAGTGTTTCGCCAAGCGCTACTCCACTAGATTCATGACACATATTCGAGCAGTCAGGCATATTATGAGTGCCAAACGCACGAATAAACACACCGTATAAAAAAGCCGCTTCGTTACTTGATCGTCCTGAAGTGTAAAAGATGGCTTCGTCAGGATGATCTAAATTTTTAAGATGTTTTGCGATTTCCTGGTAAGCTTCTTTCCACCCTATGGATTCATAGTGGACTTTCCCTGGACGTAAAATCATAGGTTCGATAACACGTCCACTTTTACCAATTTTATAATCAGTCCATTGAGAAATTTCTTCTACAGAATATTTAGCAAAAAAATCGCGATCTACTTTCTCATTAGTTGCTTCTTCTGCTAAAGCTTTTGCACCGTTTTCACAGTATTCTGCTACCTTGGAAGGCTTCTCTGGGTCTGGCCAAGCACAACCAGGACAATCGAAACCTTCCTTTTGATTCATTTTCGCTAAACCTTTAAAAGACTTCGCTACTCCCATCTCTTTGAATGCATGATCTAAAGCTACTTTTACAGCTTTAATTCCTGCGGCATAGTTTGAAGGTTCAGTAACTTTAAGTTCTGAAAAATCTGTAGTTCCTGTAATGGAAATATTTCTATTATTCAAAGACATCTTATGGTTTTATGAGATTGCCTAAAAAGTTTCATAAACGAAGGCTGAGCGTTAGTCGAAGCCTGTAATGAGCTGGTAATCAAACCGCATTTCAGCTTCGCTCAATGTTCGTTTAGAGGATGATTTTAAGCTTTTTAGACAGCCTCATGTGAGCACTACCTATAATTGATTTCCGAACTCTTTAAGTACTTTATCGACTATAGTTTGTGCTAGTTTTTCTTTACTTTCTACCGTCCAGCCTGCTACATGTGGGGTTAATAACACATTATCCATTTGCATTAAGTCTTGAAAAGCTTGTGGCATTGTGGAAGGCTTATCAAAAAGTTCTTCAAAAGATAACTTTTCATATTCAAGAACATCTAATCCTGCTCCTAATATTTTACCTGACTTCAACGCTGCTACCAAATCTTCAGTAACCACACTTTTTCCTCGGGCTGTATTAAAAAACCAAAAAGGCTTTTTAAATTTATTAATGAACTCAGTATTAATCATTTTGTTGGTCAATGGTGTCCAAGGCGTATGTAAACTTAGCACGTCTACTTTTTCAAAGAATTCTTCTAAGTCTACCTGCTCGGTATTGCTATCTTCTACATCATCTTTGATATCGTAACAGATAGGTTCTACATTAAAACCTCTCAGTTTT
>JAHDEF010000156.1 GCA_020628975.1 Aquimarina sp.
TCCTTCAAGTTGATTTAATGGAATGGTACGTTCAGGTAAATCATCTTCTGAAGTTAAATTCATTAATTCTTCCGTACGCTCTAACCCAGCAAAGGCTTCTGTAATTTGACTTCCGATGTTGCTCATTTGTAAAATAGGGGCAACCATAAATCCGAGAAGTAAGGTAAAAGAAAGAAAATCACCTGTGGTAATAGTGCCATTCATAATTTTATAACCTCCAATACCCATAATGCCTGCTGTAGCTATTCCGAGCAATAGGGTGGAAGAACTGCTCATTAAAGCAGTAGCGGTCAAACTTTTTTTGACATTCTCAAATAAATCTAAGGTGCCTATTTCAAAAGTTTTTTGTTCTTGTTTTTCTGCATTAAAGCCTTTAATTACTCGTACCCCTGCTAAGGTTTCTGTCAATCGTCCTTTGACTTGGGCGTTAATTATAGTTCGTTTTTTAAAGATCGGACGAATGATTTTAAAGGCTTTCAGCGCAATAAGTCCAAAAATAGAAACGGGTAGTAATACAAACAAGGTCATCGAAACACTTATGCGTAGCAATAAAATTAAGGAAACAATAGCGGCAAACGAGCCACCTATCAATTGAACCAAGCCTGTCCCGATGAGGTTTCTTACGCCTTCCACATCGCTCATAATTCTTGAAACTAAGGCTCCTGATTTTTGATTATCAAAAAAAGAAATGGGTAGCGACAATACCTTTTCTTGAACTTTAACTCGTAATTCACGAATCAAATATTGTGCTTGAACACTTAAAATTCGAGTTAATAAAAAGGAGGTGCTTGATTGTACAAAAATAGCAAACACCACACCGCCAACAAGCCACCATAACAATTGCAAATCTTTTTTGACAATTACATCATCAATTAAATATTTACTTGCCATAGGTAAAACTAAGCCTGATAGTCTACTGACTATAATTAGCAAAAGCCCTATAAATACTAGCTTTTTCTTAGGCCAAATAATTTCTTTGAACGCTTTCTTTAAGTTGTATTTTTTATTACTTGTAGATGTCTTAGTCACGTAAGTATACTGATAGTTATAGGTTACAAAAATGCTTAATTGTGTTTAAAAACCCTTTAGTAGTTAACGAAGTTTTAACCCAATCTATAATTAAGGGTATAAAAAAAGGTGAATTTATTGAAAATTCACCTTTACTATTACTTAAAAGAATTGACTATTTTTTGTCTTCCTTTTTATCTTCTTTCTTTTCTTCCACAACCGTTCCTTTTATTTTTAATGGATACGGCACTTCATCTGCGTTACTGTAAACACTTATTGTTTTTCTTATGGGTCCAACACGGCTTGTGTTATATTTTACTTCAATAACGTCTGATTCACCAGGTGCAATAGGGTCGCTAGGCTTTTTAGGTACGGTACATCCACAACTAGAATATACTCTTGAGATAATTAAAGGCTCATTTCCTGTGTTAGTAAACTCGAAAGTACGAACACCATCAGCCCCTTTTTCAATAGTTCCGTAGTCAATAACATTAGCTTTCCAAGTTATTTCGGCTCCGCTTACTTTTTTAGAAGTTTTTTCTTTAGTTTCCGATTCCTGTGCAAAACAAGCAAAACCAATAGAAAGTGTAATTAGTAGGCTAAAAATTCTTTTCATGATTAAATAATTTGTGCTTTGCTAATGTACTCAAAAATTTAATACTCCTTTTGTGGTAAAAGTTGTAAAAAATGAAATTACGGTTTAACAAATGCTTTTTAAATAATTACTTTTGCTAACTACTTTTCAAAAATCAGACCAAAAATGGCAATAGCAGCACAATACGACGCAAAAAAGGTTGAAGGTAAATGGTACGATTACTGGATGAAGCATAATTATTTTCATTCAGAAGTTGATGAAAGAGAGCCTTATACCATTGTTATTCCTCCACCCAATGTAACAGGAGTTTTACACATGGGGCATATGTTGAATAATACGATTCAAGATGTTTTAATTCGTCGTGCTAGGCTTCGCGGTTATAATGCATGCTGGGTTCCTGGTACAGATCATGCTTCAATTGCCACAGAAGCCAAAGTCGTAGCCAAGCTTAAAGAACAAGGTATAAATAAATCGGACCTTACACGTGAAGAATTCTTAAAACACGCTTGGGACTGGACAGAAGAGTACGGTGGCGTAATTTTAGATCAACTCAAAAAATTAGGCGCCTCTTGTGATTGGGAACGTACCAAATTCACTTTAGATGATGATTTATCGAAGCAAGTCATAAAAACCTTTGTTGATCTTTATAACAAAGGAAATATTTACCGTGGTTACCGAATGGTCAATTGGGATCCTGAGGCTAAAACTACTTTATCTGATGAAGAGGTTGTCTATGTAGAAAAACAAGGAAAGTTATACTACATAAAATATCAAATTGAAGGTTCTAATGAACATTTAGTCGTTGCCACAACAAGACCAGAAACAATTTTTGGAGACACAGCTATTTGTATTAACCCTAATGATGAGCGTTTTTCTCATTTAAAGGGTAAGAAAGCTATTGTACCTATAGTAGGTAGGGTAATTCCTATTATAGAAGATGAGTATGTGGATCTGGAATTTGGAACAGGATGTTTAAAAGTAACCCCTGCTCATGATGAAAATGATAAAGTTTTAGGCGAGAAGCATCAATTAGAAGTAGTTGATATTTTTAATGAAGATGCTACTTTAAATAGTTTTGGGTTGCATTATGAAGGGAAAGATCGTTTTGTGGTTCGAAAAGAAATTGAAAAAGAACTAGCAGAAAAAGAACTTTTAGAAAAGGTAGAACAGCATATCAATAAAGTAGGTACTTCTGAAAGAACCAAAGCCGCAATCGAACCTCGATTGTCAGATCAATGGTTCTTAAAGATGGAAGAATTGGTGAAGCCTGCTATTAAAGCGGTACTTGATGAAGATGGAGCCGTCAATTTACACCCCAAAAAATTCGAAAACACCTACAGACATTGGATGGAAAATATTCGTGATTGGAATATTTCACGTCAATTATGGTGGGGGCATCAAATACCCGCTTATTATTTCGGCGATGGAAAAGAAGATGTTGTAGTTGCTGAAACCAAAGAGGAAGCACTAGAATTAGCTAAAGAAAAATCTGGCAATGCCTCATTGTCATTGGAAAGCTTAAGACAAGATCCTGATGCTTTAGATACATGGTTTTCTTCTTGGTTATGGCCTATGAGTGTTTTTAACGGAGTAAGCCATCCTGAAAATGAAGAATTTAAGTATTACTACCCAACTAATGATTTAGTAACTGGCCCCGATATTTTATTCTTTTGGGTAGCTCGTATGATTATTGCAGGTTATGAATATACAGGTAAAGAGCCTTATCAAAATGTATATTTAACAGGACTTGTACGTGATAAGCAACGTAGAAAAATGTCTAAATCTTTAGGAAATTCTCCCGATGCATTAAAATTAATTGAAGATTATGGAGCTGATGGCGTTCGCGTCGGTTTATTGTTGAGTTCGGCAGCGGGTAATGACTTAATGTTCGATGAAGATTTATGTAAACAAGGTAAAGGTTTCGTAAATAAAATGTGGAATGCTTTCCGTTTAATTAAAGGTTGGGAAGTAGCCGACATCAAACAACCTGAAACTGCCATAAAAGCAATTGCTTGGTATAAAGCCAAATTTCAAGAAACCTTAGTTTTTATTGATGCAAATTTTGAAAAGTACCGTATTAGTGACTCGTTAATGAGTATTTATAAATTGGTATGGGATGATTTTTGTAATTGGTTTTTAGAAATTATAAAACCTGCTTATGGTCAACCAATTGATCAAAAAACGTTTGATGCAGCTATCGAATTGTTAGAAGATAATTTACGTTTATTACATCCATTTATTCCTTTTGCGTCAGAAGAAATATGGCAACATATTGCTAATAGAACTCCTGAAGAAGCACTAATAATCAATAAATATCCTCAGCAGCAAGAATTCGATACGGCTATATTAAAAGAATTTGAATTTGCTGCAGAAGTTATTTCGGGAGTGCGTACTATCAGAAAAGAAAAGAATATTGCATTTAAAAATAGCATTGATATGATTGTTGTCAATGCTGAAAATACTTCTCAAAACTTTGATGCTGTTATAGCAAAGCTGGGTAATATTGAAAATTTGACGTATGCCAACGAAGGTGTCGATGGGGCACTTTCATTTAGAGTCAAATCCAATGAATATTTTATACCGCTAACAGGCGCTATTGATGTAGAAGAAGAGTTAAAAAAGCTTAAGGAAGAATTGAAATACACCGAAGGTTTCTTAAAATCTGTAACTAAAAAATTAAGTAACGAACGTTTTGTAAACAATGCACCAGAGCAGGTGGTATTTAACGAAAAGAAAAAAGCTACAGACGCAGAAGCTAAAATAGTAACATTACAATCGAGTATAAAAGCATTAACTAAATAGTTTTTTATCTGCTATTTTTGTCTTTAATCTATAATTGAGGTGGTTTAGTTAAGGATTTTTCTTAATTTTAAGTCCCAACCTAAATCACCTTATTTATGAAGTTCAAGGCTTTGTGTAGTCTGTTTT
>JAHDEF010000157.1 GCA_020628975.1 Aquimarina sp.
GCGCGCCGCTATTGCGGAAGGCGGATATCAAGATTACTATAATGATAATGGTAATTGGACGGGCTGTAGAGTCGGAGTAGGTAAGCGGGTAGGTACAAACTATGGGATTACGGCTTGTACCTATAAATCATTCTTTGGTTATTCTCCTACGGTTTCGGATATGAAAAACCTTTCTAAATCGCAGGCATTAGCCATTTATAAAAAACTGTATTGGGATAAAATAAAGGGAGATCAAATTATAAATCAACCTTTAGCAGATATTATTTTCGACGGGCAATTACAGCACTCGAAAAATGTCAAACTACTACAACAAGCGATCAACTTTGTATTTTATGAGCCTGCTTTACGTGTAGATAACATTTTTGGTTCTAAGACACTAAAAGCAGTCAATTTTTTTGCAAGGCAAAATTCGGCGATTTTATACAAGCAATACAAGGACGAAAGGATAAAATACTATCAGTTGATTGTGCAAAATGACCCCTCGCAACAAATATTCCTTAATGGTTGGATGAATAGAATCAACCAATTTGCAGACTATGTATAATTACTCCAAATGATCATCCTAAAACGTGAACTAGAAATTCTAACGGGTTATAATAACATGATAGATATACTACACATGGTAGGGCTTAAATTTAAGCTTATACCGCTATTTTGGTTAGTGGGTGGTCTTAGTTCTTGGATTACTCAATATATGTGGGATTCTCCAACATCGGTTTTTATTCTTGCATTTATGATATTAGTACATTTCATAAGTGGAGTTTATAAAGCAGTAACACAAGGTAGTTTCCAAGCTTCAAAACTAATTAGGATTTTCTTTAGTCTATTCTTCACCTTCTCATTATTAGGTATTTCTTGGCATCTGTCCAAAATATACCCTGACTTACTCGGTTTCCTTCCTGGTACTGTTTACCTCGGTTATGTTGTACATAATCTTCTATCAATTATTGAAAACTTAGTAACGGTTGGTTTCCTTCCTCAATGGATGGGTGATATTTTGAATGGGCGTCTTTTAAGTATTCGTAAAATGGATAATAACAATGGGTGATCTATTTACAGTTGGTTTGGTCGCTCTCTTATTCCTATATCGAAAAAAGGATTTTCCAGAACCCGAACCTATCACATATAACACAGACTCAAGGAAACTTGAAATCGAATTTGGAGGTAGTACTAATGTGTATGATGGCTTTGTACCTATAACTTTAGTAAGTGAAAATAGAAAGTACAATGCAAAGTTACAAGTAAGTATAAATGATTTAGGAGAGCATATTTTAACAGGCTATATTATAAAAGGAAATAGGGTTTTGACTTATTGGTTTTATACCCTTTATCGACCTGAAGAATAAACGATGACAGGAAAAGCAGCCATAGCATTTTTAGCCTTTGCAGCTATCGTAAGTAGGAGCAGGAAAGCGGGAACAGAAGAGCCGCCCGAACCATACATAGCACCTAATGACGACGGTAGTATTATCCCTGCTCATACGCCTACAATTATTACCCAGCCAGCACCCACACCCGCCATTATTGAAACGGGAAGCGGGCCAGTAATAGTAAGTACTAATCCACATGTAGCGAATTACTGTGAAATCAATTATGCAGAAACTGCGGGCACTTCAAATTTTAACCTATCAGAGTTTCATTGTAAATGCGGTGTTGAAGTTCCGAAAGAGTTAAGAGGTTGGATACAACTCATAATGAATGAGTTAGAAATGATTAGAGATGTTTTTGGTAAACCCATTTATATCACTTCAGGATTTCGTACACCAACTTATAATTTACAAGTAGGTGGCGCGGAGTTTTCTTTTCATCCTTGCGGAATGGCAGCCGATTTTAAAATTCAAGGTATACCAGCCAGCACCGTACAAGATGAAATCCTTAGATTAATGTCGATGGGATGGATGAAAAAAGGAGGGCTGGGAAGGTATAATACCTTTACTCATCTAGACTTGGGCCCATATAGATCATGGGATAAAAGAAAATAATTTTTTGGGCGTGTCCCTTCGGGTCGGGCTATCACCTTTAGTAGGCTTTTAGCAGCTTATTCGGCTAAAGTTTTTACAGTGTCTTCCTGCCGTCAGCCCTGTAAAAAACAAGCCTCATAAAGCAGCTAATACGCCTATCTATCGGTTCTATCCCTCACGCAAATAAAGTTTAAACATTGAGCAATTTAAAAAATGTTAATTTCGTTTAATTTTCATATCAAAACTTTATTATTGTAATAGGAACAAAACTAATTCTACGCCTACTTTACGTTTGAGTTTTAGTAAACGGTATCAAGAATACATTGACCGTAAAAGGGGTGTGGTCTGTAAGGAAACTATTTAGGCGTAGGTTTCCTAGTTCCCAGACTACACCCCTTTTGTTTTTAATGAGGAAAAATGAAAGCCCATAAGCGCAATGAACTTACCCAAGTTCAAGCACAAAAGCTTGTCGATTATATAAATAATGTTGGCAAGGATGAGGTATTACATGATCTTAGTAAAGCTGCATCATTATTAAATGATGAGCTAGATATGGAATTACACGGAGTAGACGTACAAAAAAGTATAAGAACTCTTTTATGGTTAGTTAGTCAAATTACTAGCCCTGATTAATTTATTTTATTAACACAACAAAAGTCTATTCACAATGTGGATAGGCTTTTTTTTATCAAAACTAAAATTATGAAAACGAACCAAATTTTGATGCTTTCTGCATTAGGTATCGGGGCAATTATCAATAATAATCAAACTTTTACGGCTTGTGTAGATGGCAGCTATTCAACAGCAAGTAAATATCCTTGTCGTACTCGTGGTGGTGTCTCAAAGAAACAAAATAAACAACCTAAGTTCCTAAGTAAAACAGGTGCGGGTTATGCGTGTGCAGACACATATTTAGTACCACTTAATAAAATTCATACAAACGAAAAGCTATTTCAAAATAGAGAGGACGATTTTAGTCTTGAAAGTGTTAACCGTATTATTAATGCAGTAAAGAAAGGTTCTTTCAAATGGCAAGTGTTTGACCCAATATTACTTTGGTTGTCTCCATCTGGTAAACTATATGTACTTTCAGGACACAGTCGAACAAAGGCATTTAGAATGCTTTCAAAATCAAAATATAAAGTCGATGGGCAGGATTTTAAACGGATTCCCGCGAAGATTATAAAAGTAGGTGAGAAAGAAGCGGTTCAAATTGCCTTGATGAGTAATACACTTTCTACACCTGAAACACCAGTTGAAAGAGCTATTTACTATCGAAATCTATTAATCAATGGAATAGGAATAAAAGAAGTACAAGAGTTAGCCCAATTATACGAAGGAAGAAACGCAAGCTCTATTTTAAGATATGCGATGCTAAACCCTAACGGAAAAGCAATTAACGCAATAAAGTTACTACAAAAAGGAGATCCCACCAGCAGAAAACAAGCCGAGAAAATAGCCCTTTGGATTGGTGATGCTCGTATCAAATTTCCTCAATTGACTAATATTCATGAAAATGAAATCTATGATTACTTGGCCCGTGACTCAAAAGGAATAATTAAATCTAGTAGAGATTTTAACGATTTGCTAAAACGGGCTATAGAACGCCAAAGCAATACAGGTGAATTTGATAATGCTAAACCGCTAAATCTTCAAAATAATATTAGTAAAAGCCCTACGATACAGGCTTTTGAAAAGGAGCTATACCGATTAAAAAAAGAGCTAGACAAGGCAACGAAATTGCGAGATAATAAATTTAATGAGTTCGTGAAAAGGGGAGCGAGTGAGAAGGAAATTAAACGAGCTATAGAAAAGTATGATAACGCTGTCACAGCCTTTAGAAGAAAGTATATGCAGCAATTAAAAATGAAAATGAGTGTTGAAAAGGCAGATAAAAAACAAGCTTCTTTATTTGGCTTTAGATAAAAAATGATGCAATCGCAAGGGTGAGTATAATTGTATTTTTGGTCAAAATATTGTATTTTTATATTGTCTTACTTGCGTGGTTGAAATAAATATTGAATAGGGGTTTTTGTCAAATTTTAGGCAAAGACTTTGATTCCCGTATCTCCAAAATGCAAGTAAGACGGCAAAAGGAGTGCGGGGATTTTTTGTTTTATTAAAACCAAAACCTATGAACCGAACAGAACTAATTGAGACTTTAAAACCAAGTCTTCATGATAAGGAAACTTATCTAACCATTCCCGAAATTCAAAAGCAATTACCCCAAAAAGTAGCCCTTAGCAAAATTGAAAAATGTCTGATTGCTGAAAATTTCAACGCCAAAAGAGATCATAACTATAATATTGCTTATGGAGTAAAAATACAGCCTCAATTATCCATTAATCCACAGCAAACAGTAAATGTTTACTGTCCTCAAAATCAATCTGTACATGCTCCTGAATGGCTACTAAAAGGAATATCGCTTGGTTTGGGCTTTAGCATCATTTTAAATGTAATCCTATTATTAATCGTAAAACTGTAATCTATGCTTATTA
>JAHDEF010000158.1 GCA_020628975.1 Aquimarina sp.
CACAAAAAAGAAACCATACATTGGCTTAAAAAATTACCTAGAATTATGTATATGTAGTGTTGTATCGTTGTTTTTTTTACTTTATTTCTGAAAACTAAAAAGTAGTACTATTAATATTGTCAAAAATCGTTTCATATATTAAAATACTAAAATTCAATTTTTAGTATAAATGCATTACAAAAAAGGAATAATTGTAATTTGAATTAAAAAGCTTCTGAAAGGTTCAGGTAAATATTACTTTTTTCATCACCAACACCCCAATCAACTCGTACGTTTAGGTTTTCTTCTTTATCCAATAAAAAACGAACACCTACACCGAAATTAGGTCGGAAATTACCTAGACTAAACTTAGTTACATCATCTGTAACTCCGCCTGTACCCAAAAAGGCAACAGCACCCCATCTAGAATTTTTAAACTTTTTACGGTATTCTACTTGAGCAGCTAGTAAATGACGTTCTAAATAACGTCCTTTTCTGTACCCGCGTAATATTTTATCACCTCCAAAAGCAGCTAATTCATTAATAGGTACGTTTCCATTAGAAAAATGTCCTACAAACTGAAATCCTAATATATCACTATAGCTATTTTTATTTTTTCCTAAGGAAATAAAATGGCGAAGATCAAAACGCGTTAATTGAAAACTTTGTGTTCCGCCTAATGCAGTACCGTAGAAACCATGTGTAAATTCTAAAAACCAACCATTATTTGCATTCAATATATTATTTCTACTATCGTATAATAAAGCAAATTCAGCACCTGCAGAAGTTGACCCGTTGTAACCAGCCGGACGCTCTGTTTCTAGCAAGCCATTTTCTTCTAATTCCGTATTAAAAATGTGATTATAACGTAAACCACCTCCAACAAATAAATGCTTTACTAAAACTTGTTTTAAGACTATAGGTTCAAACAAGGCTTGAACAAAATCATATTGTTCTTCGTTACTTTTAGGGGTATCTCTTCCTATCCCATAATATAATTGAGGGAAATTTTGAAACCTAATATTACCTGTTATTACCCATTTTTCTTGATTGGTAAAAATTTCGAATCCAGAAAATAATATAAACTGATTATTTAAGGTATACCTTAAAGACATTGGCATATTTGAGGTTCGAGTTTCATTGCCACTGCCACGAAATTTGAATAGATATTTTGCTCCGGCTCCTAATGCTAAGTTTGTTTCAGGAGAAAAACTAACGATCGGCGCAACTATAAATTTTGAAGCATATAAGGTAGAATCTTTTGCCGCTTTTTTCTTATTAGGATGAAATGTGAATAGCTCCTTATATCGCTTAAAGTCACTGTCTAATTCGCTTTCGTTTTGATTTTCAATTTGATGACCATCATCAGGTTTATCATTTTCCTGTGCCCAAAGTACTGGATTGCAAAGTGAAACTAAGGCTAATAAAAGTACTATTTTACAAGTACTCGTAGTAATAATGTTAAATTTCGGCATACGATTACTCGTGTCTTTTGTTCGTATCAAATATAGGATGATCCAATTTAATTTGATCTATAAAATTTGAATTGCGCACACATTTTATCTCAGTAGCGTAATTTCAATGAATTCATAGTAGCAGCTACATACTAAAAAATCGAGATTTGAAAATTCAAACCTCGATTTTGTGTTTTAAAATCTAAGTAGTGTATAACTTAGAATATTGTATGTTTTATTTTTACAAATGAATTACTTCATCGTAAGCATCAGCTACAGCTTCCATAACAGCTTCACTCATAGTTGGGTGAGGGTGAATGGCTTTTAAGATTTCATGTCCTGTAGTTTCTAATTTTCTAGCAACAACAGCTTCTGCAATCATATCTGTTACACCGGCACCAATCATATGGCAACCTAACCATTCACCATATTTAGCATCAAAAATTACTTTCACAAAACCATCTGGTGTTCCACCAGCTTGAGCTTTACCTGATGCGGTAAAAGGGAATTTACCAATTTTAAGATCGTAACCTTGCTCTTTAGCTTTAGCTTCCGTTAAACCAACACTTGCAATTTCAGGTGTTGCATAGGTACAACCAGGAATATTTCCATAGTCAACAGCTTCAGTGTGTGCACCTGCAATTTTTTCAACGCAAGTAATTCCTTCTGCAGAAGCAACATGGGCTAGGGCAGGACCAGGAACAACATCACCAATAGCATAAATACCAGGAATGTTAGTTTGGTACCATTCGTTAACTAAAATTTTATCACGATCAGTTGCAATACCCAAATCTTCTAAACCAATATTTTCAATATTCGTTTTAATTCCTACAGCCGAAAGTAATATATCCGCTTTAAGCGTTTCTGTTCCATTAGCTGTTTTGACAGTTGCTACTACACCTTCTCCAGAAGTGTCAACGCTTTCAACAGCCGAATTGGTCATTACTTTAACCCCTGATTTTTTGAAGCTTTTTTCGAATTGCTTTGAAATATCGATATCTTCAACAGGCACCAAGTTTGATTGAAATTCAACAATAGTAACTTCTGTTCCCATTGAGTTATAGAAGTGAGCAAACTCAACTCCAATAGCACCTGAACCTACAACAATCATACTTTTGGGTTGCTCTTTTAATGTCATTGCTTGACGGTAACCAATTACTTTTTTCCCATCTTGAGGAAGATTAGGAAGTTCGCGAGATCTTGCGCCCGTGGCGATAATGATATTTTTAGCTGTGTAATCTGTTGCTTTCCCGGCTTCATCTGTCACCGTTAGAGTACCTGCTGCTTTTAATTTTCCAAAACCGTTGATAACATCGATTTTGTTTTTCTTCATTAAAAACTGTACTCCCTTACTCATGGTTCCCGCTACGTTGCGGCTACGTTTTACAACGGCAGTAAAATCTTTATCAAATTCACTAACGGTAAGTCCGTAATCACTAGCGTGTTTTAAATAATCGAATACTTGCGCACTTTTTAATAATGCTTTAGTAGGTATACACCCCCAGTTCAAACATACTCCACCAAGGCTTTCTTTTTCTACAATAGCAGTTTTTAACCCTAATTGAGAAGCTCTAATAGCGGTTACATAACCCCCAGGACCACTTCCTAATACAATTACATCATATGCGCTCATATATTGAATATTTATTTAGTTTGTCGTACGAAAATACATATAAAATGATGAATTTTAAAGTATATAACTATCATCAATATTTATAGAAATGCTATATAATTCTGTAATAAATGATGAAGTCTTTATAAAATTAAAATTTCATTAAATTGTCTTTTGAATTTTATTTAAATAGTTGTGTATTTCGTAAAATAAAATCAGCCTGACTTTAAACTAAAAGACAGACTGATTTATTGAATTGTAGCTATTAATCTTTATTCAAAAATTATTGCATTTTTAGAAATATTCTCGTAGCTGTAAGGGTCGTTACCTCCAATAGTTTTTGCAGCTGAATTTGGATTAGGAGCAATGTCAGTAGGGACTATGGCAATTCTAAACACTTGATCTAATAAAAACGCATTTTTATCTGTTTCATTAATATCCGCTAAATTAAAATCACTTTCAAAAGAAATTACAAAATCTTGAGAGGTGTGTTCAAAAGTATAATGTAAAGTACCTTGAGTAGTAAGTTTAGTAGCTGGTAATAGTTCCCAAGTGGGTTCTCCTGTTTCTTCAATAAAACCTGATTCACGATAAATTAATACTAAATCTCGATCAAGAATATTTAAATTAGTGCTTGATGCAAAAGATTCAAAGTATGAAAACTCATTAGAGGTATCAAAATCTATATTTTCGATTTCATAAATCTGAGTTAGCGTTTCTGGTCCAGGAGATCCCTGAGGGCCTACAGGTCCTTCAGGGCCTTCACAACTTGTAAATAATAATATGGCTGTAACACTTAATAGATATGCTAAATATTTCATATTTCTTCTTTTTTAAAATTTATACTTAATGAATTCACACAATAACGCTGCCCTGTAGCTGTAGGCCCATCGTTAAACACATGACCTAAATGTCCACCACAGTTAGCACAAAGAATTTCAGTTCTAATCATTCCGTGGCTAATGTCTTTTTTGTATAACACTTTTCCTTCTTGTGAAGCGTCAAAACTTGGCCAACCACAACCACTATCAAACTTTGAATCACTTAAGAATAAGGTTTCGCCACAACCTTTACATTCATATTCACCCGTTTCATAGTTTTTATTGTAAGCACCCGTAAAAGCACGTTCTGTTCCAGCCTCTCGAAGAATGCGGTAGCTTTCATCACCAAGCTGATCGCGCCATTCATTATCTGTTTTTTCTATATTAAATTTCATTTCAATACTATGTAAAGAGTTTATTCAAAATTTCACGGTTAAGCAATTAATTTTCTTCTTGGCGCTCGAACTGCAAGGCTGCACTATTTATGCAATGACGTTTTCCCGTAGGAGGGGGGCCATCGTCAAAAACATGCCCTAGATGCCCGCCACAAGTAGCGCACAATAATTCAGTAC
>JAHDEF010000159.1 GCA_020628975.1 Aquimarina sp.
GTCTAAAAAGTAATATTAACGAAGGCTGAGCGATAGTCGAAGCCTGTTAATTAATCCGATAATCAAACTGAATTCCCGCTTCATTCAAAGTGTGATTTCAAGATTCTTAACTTTTTAGACATCCTCTTTTTGTTTTGATTTATACCAAATTAATAATTCTCTAATACAAAATATTTTCAGATTTTTGTGTTCTGATTAAAAACAAAAAATTTAGAGATTCAACAAGCATAATATATTATGAGTACACAAATAGCAAAAGTAGAATGTAATTTATTTAAGGTGCCATTAGCAGAAGTGTTAAGCGATGCTAAGCATGGTGATCACACACATTTTGAATTGGTAACTACCACCATTACATTAGACGACGGTAGCGAAGGGACGGGATATACTTATACAGGTGGTAAAGGTGGCTGGTCAATTAAGGCAATGGTAGACCATGATTTCGCGCCTGCGTTAATTGGTCAAGATGCTACTGATATTGATGCACTTTATGACTTTATGGAATGGCATATCCATTACGTAGGTCGTGGTGGTATTGCTTCTTTTGCTATCTCATCTATTGATATTGCTCTTTGGGATATTAAATGTAAAAAAGCGGGTCAGCCTTTATGGAAATTAGCTGGTGGCGAAAACAATACGTGTAAAGCTTATTGCGGCGGAATTGATTTGCAGTTCCCTATTCCAAAATTATTAGATAACATGAAAGGTTATTTAGAAAAAGGATTCAATGCCGTTAAAATTAAAATAGGTAGAGAAAACCTTGAGGAGGATTTAGAAAGAATAAAAGCAGTACGTGAATTTATAGGACCAGATGTTACTTTTATGGTCGATGCTAATTATTCCATGGATATTGAAAAAGCTATAAAAGCGATTGAAGGTTTCAAAGATCAAAATATTACTTGGTTCGAAGAACCTATTATTCCAGATGATTATAAAGGTTTTGGTGAAATTGTAGACCGTACAGGTTTTCCATTAGCAATGGGTGAGAATTTGCATACCATTCACGAATTTGAATATGCATTCGACCAAGCTAAATTATCCTTTGTACAACCTGATGCTTCAAATTGTGGTGGAGTTACAGGATGGTTAAAAGCAGCACGATTAGCGGATAAGCATGGAATTCCTGCTTGTTCTCATGGAATGCAAGAACTTCACGTAAGTTTAGTTTCTTCACAGCCGAATTCTGGTTGGTTAGAAGTACATAGCTTTCCTATTGATGAGTATACAAAGCGTCCTTTAGTGGTGGAAAACCACAGAGCTGTTGCTCCAAATACTCCTGGAACAGGTGTTGAATTTGATTGGGAAAAATTAGCGCCTTACAAGCAATAATACCAGTTCCTAGTTAAATTTATCTTGAAAGAAAAAGATGAATTTTGTGAATTTTAGAAATCAGAAAAAATTAGCATAGCCTTAGCTACGGTAATTTTTTATGTTGAAGTAAAATTTCAAAAGCCACTTTTTAATTCGGTAAATTCAACTAGGGAATGGTATAGTATAGTTAAATATTTGTAAAAAAGTGTCAGGCTTAGTTTATGCTAAGCCTGACTTTTTTTTTATATATTGGGAAAGAATAGCAAAAGCTATTCTTTTTTATGTTTAACTAATACAAAATAATTCATGAAACCAACAATATCAAAGTTTGGTGAGTTAGAAGGTGCTGATGTTAAGTTGTTTACTTTGTCTAATTCTAACGGAATTACAGTAAAGATTACAAGTTACGGAGCAACAATAACTTCAATTAATTGTCCTGATAAAAATGGAAATACTTCCGAAATCGTTTGCGGGTTTAATACGCTTGAAGGTTATTTTGGAGAAGCATATAAAAACAATTCACCCTATTTCGGTGGAACAGTAGGTCGTTATTGTTCTCAAATAAAAGATGCAAAATTTTCTTTAGATGGCGATATCTTCAATTTGGCTGAGAATTGTGGACCTAATAATCTTCACGGTGGAGTAGTAGGTTTTGATAAACATATTTGGAAAGGAACTGCCATCGAAAACGGCGTAGCTTTTTCTTTGTATAGCAAAAGTATGGAAGAAGGTTTTCCAGGTAATGTGGAAGTCACGGTTACTTACACTTTAAACGATGCTAATGAATTGAAAATTCAATACGAGGCCAAACCTGATGAAGATACTCCTTTAGCCTTAACAAATCACACCTACTTTAATCTTAATGGTTTCAATTCAACAGTGGAATGTCATACGGCTAAAGTAAACGCATCCAAAAAACAAGTGTGGGACGAAACGGGAGCAGCGACAGGTGAAATTATTAGTGTGGAAGGAAAGGCCGATGATTTAAGAGAAGCTAAAAAAATAGGAGATGTTCATAAAGCAATGGGCGATGGTTTTGAACATTTTTACGTGTTTGATGATCAATCTTTTCAACTTCAAGAAGTAGCTGAAGTGGCTTGTCCTGTAAGTGGTCGTTCTTTAAAGGTTTCTTCTACAGAACCAGGAACTTTGTTATATACAGGAAAATATACATCAGATGATTTAAAGCGTGAAGATGGCCTACAATATGGAAAATATAGAGGTTTCTGTATCGAAACGCATAGATATCCTAACGGTCCAAATATCGAAAATTCGCCTAAGTCAATCACTAAAGGAGGTGAGACTTTTGAAAGTACTACTATCTTCAAACTAAGTTGGTAATATTTACTTACTTCAACTTTGATTTTTATAACTAAATCTAATAACTATAATTTATGATAACAGGAGTTTTATTTGCCATACTTGCCGGTTTAATGCTTGGCTTGTATGCGTTGCCAGAAAAATTTACGAAAGACTATGAATTTGAAAATACTTGGAGTATGTTCTTTTTCATCAACACATTCATAGTACCCAATATTGCAGCATTTCTATTAATCGATGGTTTTGCGGATATTTTAGGGGCTATACCAAGTAATGTGTTAATTGCTATGGTGGTTTCAAGTATTGCCTGGGGTATTGGTGCTATGATGTGGGGTAAAGCCATCAATTATATTGGTCTTTCACTTGGTTTTTCAATCTTTATCGGAACTATTATTCTAGTAGGATCATTAATTCCATTCTTCTTAAACGGACTACCAGCAACTAATGTTTTCTATACTATTTTAGCTGGTCTTGCGGTAGTATTAGTAGGGGTTATGGCAAATGGTAAAGCAGGAATCATTCGGCAGAAAGATGAAGCTGGTACAGCAGAAGCTTCTAACGGAAAAGGGGGTTCGGTTGTTACAGGTATTTTGATCGCTGTTGTAGGAGGACTTTTAGCTACTGGGTTTAGCTTTGCTAACTCATACGGAGCTGAAATAATTGATGAAGCTTCTCAAGCTCAAGGAAATGCCTCTTGGAAAAGCGCCATAGCTGTAATGTATGTTATTTATATGGCTGGTGGCGTTGCTATTGCATTGTATTTTGCACAACAATTGACCGCTAAAAAATTATGGGGAAAATTCAAAACGCCTCATTTAGGAAATAACTTATTGATGACTACCATTATGGGGGTTTTCAATTTTGCAGCATCAGTTACTTTTGCTTACGCCGCATTCAAATTAGGTAAAGAATTAGGAGGTAGTGTTGGTTATGCTATTTTCAATACCGCTTGTGTAGTTACAGCTATTGTTAGTGGTTTAATTACTAAAGAATGGGTAAAAGCTTCATCAAAAGCTAAAAACTCCTTGTACCTAGGTTTAACCTGTATGGTGGTAGGTATTATTATTATAGCTTACTCAAATACGCTTTCATAAGAAATAAATTTTTTGTCAGCTAACAAATAGGCTGCCTAAAAAGCAACGTAGAACGAAGACTGAGCGATAGCCGAAGCCAGTGAAGAGGCTTGTAATCTAATTTATATTTCGATTATGCTCAATGTACGTTTACAAGATAATTGCTTTTTAGACAGTCTTTTTTGTTTTTTATTTTAGAACAATTTTTTCTTTACATAACCGTAATTCCTAATAACAAAAGTTGCGTCATTCGGAACTTGTTTCAGAGTATCATTGTGTATATAGAAATCAATAGAATAACGTAACGGCATATGTTATTACTGGTTATATATATGCAAAAGAATAACTTGTCAATCCAGACCCTCCGCAATAATTTGATTTTTATCTACTCCCAGTTCTTGTAATGAAGAAATAATACTGTTCATCATACCAGGAGGTCCACATAAATAGAAGTCTTGTGTAAAATCTTCTATGGCATTTTGTAAGAATGTAGTGTCAATACGCCCGTGATAAAGTTCATCTGTTTTTTCTTCTGAAAGAATATGTATTGCATCTGTCCCAAACCAATTGGTTAATTCGTCTTTGTAAATGATATTCTTAACTGTTTTGTTTGCGTATATCAAGCGATTTCCCTCAAGTATGCCCTCTTGTGCTAGGTTTTTAAAGATGCATAAAAAAGGTGTAATCCCTGAACCTGCGGCAATAAACATGCCTTGATTTCTGTAATGGAT
>JAHDEF010000160.1 GCA_020628975.1 Aquimarina sp.
CCAAATAGGCTTCGTCTAATGATAAAGGCTCTACTAAATCAGTATATTCAAAAAAAATCTTTTTTACTTGTTGTGATACTTCTTTATACCGATCAAAATGATGCTTTACAAAAATAAGGTGCGGACATAACTTTTTAGCCAACACACTACTCATAGCACTTCGAACGCCAAATTTCCTAGCCTCATAACTGGCGGCACTTATAACTCCTCGATTTCCACTTCCTCCCACAGCAATAGCTTTTCCTTTCAATGAAGGGTCATCGTGTTGTGCTACCGAAGCGTAAAACGCATCCATATCTACATGAATTATTTTTCGGTTAATATCAAAGTGGTATTGTGACAATTGGATTTTCTAATGAGTTCACTAATACCTCAAATTTCGTGACTATATTTCATTTTAAAAAATCGTATTTAAACACGATATATATAATTATCGCCTTTAAATACGATAATTTTAATTATCGTATATTTATACGATAATGTAACAATAATGCAAGCAGTTATAACTGGTGACTTAGTAAACTCGAGTAGTACTTCCGTAGAATTATGGATTCCTAATCTTAAATCTACATTGAATCGTTTTGGTAAAGAAAAAATAGATTGGGAAATTTTTAGAGGAGATAGCTTTCAACTTTTAATTGACAAAGAAAAAGCCTTTGAAGCGGCTATCTTCATTAAAATGATAATTAAAGAAGTAAAGCATCTTGATGTACGCATGGCCATTGGTATTGGAAAAGTCGATTACCGATCGAGTACCGTTTCTGAATCAAACGGAGAAGCCTTTGTAAACTCTGGGCATCAATTCGAAAACTTAAAAAAAGAGCGTTTATTAATAAAAACGCCTTCCCCATCATTTGACCATCGATTTAATGTTGTTTTTAGTCTTGTCAATTTTTTTGCAGATCAATGGAGCGTCACTGAAGCGCGCACATTATCAAAAGCTTTTGTACACCGACAAAGCAATCAAAAAGAGCTAGCGGAATTACTCTCTAAGAGTCAAAGTACGATAAGTGCCACTTTACAACGATCTGGATATGAAGAAATAGAGAAAGTATTAGATTTATACCAACAAGAAGTAAAGTACCTCGAAGAAAGCCCAAAAGGCATTTGAAAAATAAAATTCTAATTTAAAGGCAAGCCTTGGGTATTTAATCCACTGGCGGCACCAATAAAACTATTATGATCACCTTAGCCACACAATTATTACTTGCGCATTTAATAGGCGATTTCGTGCTACAACCTTCGAAATGGGTAGCTGAAAAAAATATATTTAAATGGCGATCAAAATACATTTACCTACATACAGCCATACACCTAATATTGTTACTTACAATGACAGGTTTTAGTGTAAAATATGTATGGACTTGCATTTTGATTACTATTTCACATCTTATTATTGATATCATTAAACTTCAATTTCAACATAAGAAAAATAGTAGCTGGTGGTTTTTCGGAGATCAAATAGCGCACCTTACTATTTTAGCAATAGCGGTACATTATTACTACCCTTATACTATTGAAATTCAGCATTACCTTCAACCTAAAAGCTTATTGCTTGTAACAGCACTGGTATTGGTAAGCTTTGTTTCTAGTGTATTAATGAAAGTATTCCTGGCTCCATGGACAAAAACCATTCAAGAAGACGAAGAAATAGAAAGCATTCCTAATACTGGTAAATATATCGGAATGATGGAACGCCTTTTTATTTTCTTTTCAGTAATTACAGGTTTTTGGCAGGGAGTAGGTTTCTTATTAACGGCAAAATCAATACTACGATTAGGTACTTCTAAAGACGTTAAAAATATGAAACTTACCGAGTACATTTTAATAGGTACATTTCTTAGTTTTGGTCTTGGTATTTTAATAGCCGTTTTATACAACTATATATTACCCCTTATATAAATGCAAGAAATTGAGCGAAAATTTTTAGTTACCAATACTAATTACAAAAAACAAGCCCAAAAAATTACGCGTATTGTGCAAGCTTATTTGAACAGCACTCCTGAACGTACTGTACGTATTCGCATTAAGGGAGAAAAGGCTTTTATTACCATAAAAGGAAAAGGAAACAAATCTGGAACTACACGTTTTGAATGGGAAAAAGAAATTCTTGTTCAAGAAGCTGAACAGTTACTACTTCTTTGTGAACCAGGTAAAATAGAAAAGATTCGCCATGAAATTAAGGTTGAAAATCACGTGTTTGAAGTTGATGAGTTTTTAGGAGAAAATAAAGGATTAACATTAGCCGAAGTTGAACTTACCGATGAATTTGAACAGTTTAGTAAACCCAATTGGTTGTCAATAGAAGTTACTGGCGATAAGCGCTATTACAACTCATACATTTCTAAAAATCCATATCAATTTTGGGAATAAATTTTAGTTGGATATCTTTAATCATCAATAACAAGAATTGCGTCACCCTGAACTTTTTGAGGATCTCATTTAGGGTACAAATATCAGTAGGATGAGATTCCTTGTCATGCAAGGAATGATGTAACGGTACATATTATTGCTAATTACGGATACACAAACTATATTTTAAGTATTACCAAAACTCAACAAAAACACAAAAAAACTTTCAATTAGTAAGAAAGTACAAAATGTGCGACTGTATTAACACATACAGCCAAACATTATGAAACATATAATATACTGCTTAAGCTTTTTGATATGGAGTACCGGATTAGGGCTTTTCGCTCAAGAAAACCAACCAAATAACACCATTACAGCGCTAACTTTTTCAGGAAACAAAAAAACGAAAACCAGTTTTTTAGAACGTTTGGTAAAAGTGAAACCTGGTCAAAACTTCGATAAAGAAAAAATAGAACTTGACATTGATCGTTTAAAACGATTAGATGGAATCGCTTTTGCCGAATATAAAATCCAACAAACTACTGAAGGCTACGTCGTAAATTACGATCTGGTAGAAAATTTTTCGATTATTCCTGGTTTACGTATTGGGCAAGCCAATGATGATAGTTTTTCGTTTAGAGCATCAGCTTTCGAATTTAATGGTCTTGGAAGAAATATTACTTTCGGTGGTTTCTATCAGCGTGAAGTTTTTGACTCCTTTGGAATCTTTTTAGAACACCCCTATTTAATTAGCAATAAATTAGGATTGGGTATCAATTACCAAGACTTAACCACACAGCAGCCTATCTTTTTCCCTGAACAACAAGTGAATTTTACCCATACACGAAAAGGACCTGAATTTACTTTATTTTACGAACACAATTTCAATAATAGATTTGAAGTAAGCTCAAAATTTTTCAAAGAATCATATCAAATAATCGAAGGAGACCCCCTTAATGAAGGAAAACAAGGTACTGTACCCGAGCCTAGCGCCAGCAAAACTATGTTAAGAGGGCAATACGAATATGTAGATGTCGATATTGAATACCATCAACTATCAGGTTTTCAGAACACACTAGAAGGACAGTATTTCATTGGTGCAACCGATGATTTAAGAACTGAATATATTTTAAGCAATACGAGTACCTACTATAAACGAATAGGTAATAAAGGCAATTGGGCGTCGCGTCTTCAAATTAATTGGAGTAATGATGTGGAAAAGACAGAATCGTCATTTGTACCATTAGTTATCGACAATCAATTAAATGTTCGTGGCTCGGGTAATACCGCCGCTCGAGGTACAGCATCTGTGGCATTTAACACTGAATACCGACACACATTAATAGAAAAAGATTGGTTTGTACTTCAATCAAATACATTTATAGATGTAGCAGGTGTGCGAAAACCAGGTGAAGATTTCGATACTGCCCTAGAAACTGACAACTTAAAATTATACCCAGGTGTTGGTATTCGATTAATTCACAAACGTATTTTTAATGCCGTTATTCGCATCGATTATGGTTTCCGAGCATTGGGTCGATTGAATAATGAACAAGTACAAGAAAGTGGTTTAGTTTTTGGAATCGGACAATATTTTTAAACACATATTTAGATTTTAGGGCGTAACCCTATCGGGTCGGGCTATACACTATATCTTTTTACAAGTTATCGATACTTCGACCACACTCCGTATCTAATAACTTGTAAAAAGGATGCCGTTGCTATCCCTTACGCAAAAGATTCTCGCTTATAAACCCTTTTGACCATTATGCCACAAAAAACTTAATTGGTGTGCTTTACCTCAATAACCTGATGCTCAGCAATGCCCCAAATGGATTCAGCATTTTCTAATTCTAAAATATACTTCCCTGTAAAATTTCCAAATGCAGGCATAACAAGCTGCCTTTTTGTTTTATAAAAACAAGCTATTTTTAATTGTTGACGCCCCAATCCTTGTAAACATATCCCCGGATGTATATGGCCGCAAATATTGAGAAAACCTTCTTTTTCTTTGGGCTCATGCGTTAAAAAT
>JAHDEF010000161.1:0-1311 GCA_020628975.1 Aquimarina sp.
CTGGCTTTGAACACAACTGCCATTGATAATGATTTGTACTATGGTACGGCATTTATAAATGGTTATGCAAAATTAACAGGTTCTACTAAGAAGCCTTTTATTAATGTAGTGGCGAGTAGTGAAGAGGGAACAAAATTCAAAATTCCTATATCCGATACAGAATCGATTGGCGATAATTCATTCATACATTTTATAACACCAAAAGAAAAGCAAGCACAACAAGGAGGAAATAAGCTCAATTTTGACGATGTAAAAGGGGTGGAAATGCAATTTGAACTTGACTTAAATCAAAATGCAGAAGTAGAAGTCGTTGTCGATAAAGCCTCAGGAAGTGCGCTTAGGGGTTATGGTGCAGGTACGCTTTTGATTGAAATAAACACCAATGGAAAATTCAATATGTGGGGAGATTTTGTAGCCTACAAAGGAACCTATGATTTCAAATACGGGGGCGTGCTTTCTAAAAGTTTCGAAGTAGAGTCGGGTGGAAGCATCAACTGGAATGGTAGTCCTACAGGTGCTTTTTTGAATTTGTCAGCCGTGTACAACACCAATGCGAATCCAGCTATTTTACTTGAAAATTCTACGGTGAATAGAAAGATACCAGTACAAGTAGTCACTAGTTTAAGAGGAGAATTATTGAAACCCGATTTGAATTTTGATATTAAATTCCCTAGGGCAAGCTCTGTTTTGAGAAGTGAACTCGATTTTATTTTAGCTGACCAAACATTAAAAGAGCGCCAGGCCTTTTCTTTAGTAACCCAAGGGCAATTTTATAATGATGCCTTAATTAATGGGAATAATTTATTTGTAGAAAATTTATTGGTTGAAAGGGCATCAAACATAGTAAACAGTTTATTCGCCAATGACGATGACAAATTTAAAGTAGGTTTAAATTATGTTACAGGAGAAAGAAATCCTGATCAGGAAATCGCTGATCAAGTGGGGGTTTCGGTTTCCACTCAAATAAGTGAACGGATATTAATTAATGGTAAAGTAGGTGTTCCTGTAGGTGGAATTTCGGAATCGGTAGTTGTGGGTGATGTGCAAATAGATTTCCTGTTAAATGATGACGGAACCCTTAGAGCTACCATATTTAATAAAGAAAATGATTTGCAGTTTATTGGGGAAACTATAGGGTTTACTCAAGGTGTTGGACTTTCTTATTCCTATGATTTCAATACCTTTAAAGAGTTAATTCGTAAAATTTTCACCAAAGCACAAGAAGAAAATGATGAAGAAAATGAAGAAGAATAAATAATTTTTCAATCGTTTTTATATTATTACTTCTTCGATCTTAGTTTAAAGTATAAA
>JAHDEF010000161.1:1321-4349 GCA_020628975.1 Aquimarina sp.
CTTTTAACCTAGTAAATTCAAAGGATAAATGGTGTCACTATATTGGTTTATAATTAGAAGGCACTAAACATTTATCATTAATCCATTTACCTTTTAAATCATCAGTAGTAAGAATTTTTCCTTCACAGGTTAAAAAATTCCCAGCTTTATCTTTCTTAATAACTTTCATTTTTCCTTCGGTAATTGCCAAAGCAATTTTTTTGATAAGTTCATTTTTTGAAATTTCACCTCTTTTTTTAGTTAGAGAAAGTCCTATTTCATTGTTATATAAATCCATTTTTTTAGAACATTCGTCAGGTAATATGCCTTCTTCTAATTTTCTCGCTTTATACATTAAAAAGTTTTCTTTTTCATGGCGTTTTCCAAGCGATCGAGCTGCTGATTTTCCAATTTCTTGACGAAGTCTCGCCATCCAATACGAATGCCTAAAAGCATCAACCTGACCGCCAGCAGGATCACCGTCTAGCAACTTGGTGTTCTTAATACTGTCAGCTATTCGATTAGTTTCTTCAGAAATTAATAAAGCCTTTTTTGCTTTGAAGACATGAAAAAACACCCAAGTCTTTTTGGGTGCCGATAATAATTTGAATTTTTCAAAATTAGACTGCGCGTATAAATTAGAAAACGCAAACGAGATCACGAAAACACAGGCTATATAGTGCTTCATAACATGAATTTAGTTTAGATAAATTTCACCGATAATACAAGACGCATTAATTATTTATTGTGCGATCCATCACAATAAGGCGGGTTGCTTGTTTTTTTGCAAGTACATAAATAAGCTTCTTTATCTTCTTCTACACTAAAGCGCATAGATGGGGTGGCATTGTGTTTTCTATGCGATCCATCACAAAAGGGTTGGTTTTCACTATGGCTACAAGTACACCAAGCATAATTTTCATCAGCTTTTAAAGCAACTTTTATCGGAGTTTTAGCACTCATAATATCTATTTTTAGGTTCATTACAATAAGCGATAATTTTTAAAAATAGTTTCTTAAAAGATTCTTAAAACCAACTAGATTTAGTTTAGTCTCATTATTAATAATAAAACAAAAGTTCTGTTTTTTTGCATTGTTTTATTTCAAAATGGGTTATATTTGCACGCAATTAAATCCCTAATTGCACTATGAAAGCACACGAGGCAAAAATTGTTGGAGAAGGATTAACTTACGACGACGTTTTATTAGTTCCGGCTTATTCAAAAGTTCTTCCACGAGAAGTTAGCACCAAAACAAAATTTACTCGCAATATTACCATTAACATTCCTGTAATTTCTGCAGCAATGGATACGGTAACAGAGTCAAGTATGGCCATTGCTATGGCTAGCGAAGGAGGAATTGGTGTTATTCATAAAAATATGTCTATTGAGCGTCAAGCTAAAGAAGTACGTAAAGTAAAACGTGCTGAAAGTGGTATGATAATCGATCCGGTAACTCTTTCATTAGACGCAAAAGTAAAAGATGCTTTATTTAACATGCGTGAATACAGTATTGGTGGAATTCCTGTAGTTGATAAAGAAAATAAACTAGCAGGTATTGTTACAAATAGAGATTTACGTTTTGAAAAAGATATGGATCGCCCTATTACAGAAGTTATGACTAATAAAAATTTAGTCACTGTAGGTGAGGGGACTACGTTGGCTGAAGCTGAAGTTATTCTTCAAACTAACAAAATAGAAAAATTACCAGTTGTTTCTGAAGAAGGAATACTTGTAGGTCTCATTACATTTAGGGATATTACTAAACTTACACAAAAACCAAACGCTAATAAAGACGAATACGGTCGACTACGCGTTGCTGCTGCTTTAGGAGTAACAGATGATGCTGTTGAAAGAGCTGAAGCTTTAGTAAATGCAGGGGTTGATGCTGTGGTAATTGATACAGCTCATGGCCACACAGAAGGTGTCGTAACTGTACTAAAGCAGGTGAAAGCTGCTTTTCCTAAATTAGAGGTTATTGTAGGTAATATTGCTACTGCAGAAGCTGCAAAATATTTAGTTGATGCAGGTGCCGATGCGGTAAAAGTAGGTATTGGTCCTGGCTCTATTTGTACTACGCGAGTGGTTGCAGGTGTAGGTTTTCCTCAGTTTTCAGCGGTTTTAGAAGTTGCTGCGGCAATAAAGGGATCAGGAGTTCCTGTAATTGCAGATGGTGGAATTCGATACACGGGTGATATACCTAAGGCTATTGCTGCAGGTGCTGATACCGTGATGTTAGGCTCTTTATTAGCAGGAACAAAAGAATCACCAGGGGAGACTATTATTTTTGAAGGAAGAAAATTTAAGTCTTACCGAGGAATGGGCTCAGTAGAAGCTATGCAGAAAGGTTCTAAAGATCGTTACTTTCAAGATGTTGAAGATGATTTAAAGAAATTAGTACCTGAAGGTATTGTGGGTAGAGTAGCCTACAAAGGAGAAGTAAACGAAAGCTTACATCAATTTGTTGGTGGTTTAAAAGCAGGAATGGGATATTGTGGTGCGGCTGATATAGAAGTCTTAAAAAACACAGGGAAATTTGTGAAAATTACATCTAGCGGTATTCACGAAAGTCATCCGCACGATGTTACCATTACTAAAGAAGCTCCAAATTATTCTAGATAAAGAAAATAATACAAAACAAAAAATCCTGCAATTTGCAGGATTTTTTGTTTTAGGAAGTGTTGTACTAATTACTCTACAATCAACTTATACTGTGGCGTTGGGTTTAGCGGGCAAAAGTATACGTAAGTACCTTTAGTTAACGTAACTTCTTTTGAAGATTCGGTTGCACCTTTAGCAACTAACTTCTGTACGTATGCATTTTTGATGTGATTAGGCTGGTCTGTTTTTCCTTCTGGAGCTAAAACAAATCCAACTTCCTTATCAATACCAGAATTTTCAATTTCAAATACGTAAGTACCTTCACTCAACTTTAATTCCTTTACTGTAAATTCTCCATCAGTTTGCTGTAGGTTTACGGTTTTAACATCCTGAGCAAGGGCTGAAAATGTAAATCCTAATGCGATTACTAATAGACTAACTAGCTTTTT
>JAHDEF010000162.1 GCA_020628975.1 Aquimarina sp.
CTAACTAAATTATATGCATAATTTTTATCAGTCCCCAAGAATAATATTTGATCCATTTTTAGGGTGAAACTTTATTATTTACCTACCGGATACACTATATAACCAAAAAAACCACTACAATGTAGTGGTTTTTTGATGGTGGTGCCTCCAGGAATCGAACCAGGGACACAAGGATTTTCAGTCCTTTGCTCTACCAACTGAGCTAAGGCACCAGTTGCAAAACGTTATCCGTTTCTGCGGGTGCAAATATACAACCTTTTTTTAATTTCAAACAAAAATGAAATAAAAAAAGTATAATTTTATTTCTTGAAAGTTGTACTTATGAACCTAATTATTGATGCAGGAAATACTTATACCAAAATAGCGGTATTCCATAATGGACTGCTTTACCATAAAGAAAGTGTAAATCGTAAAAACTTATCACAACTTTCTGCAATTCTTAAAACATACCCTACAATTAATAGGGCTATTGTTAGCAGTGTATCGAGCGTTACTTCTGAAGAAGTTGCTCCCTTTCTACATAACATTTTAGTAATCAACTTATCAGTTAATACGCCGTTACCATTTAAAATAAATTACGATACGCCTAATACTTTAGGAGTCGATCGCATAGCCTTAGTGGCAGCGGCTCATAAAAAATATCCTGCCAAGCATTGTTTGGTTATCGATGTAGGTTCTTGTATTACTTACGATTTAATAGATAAAAATGCCATATACCAAGGAGGAATTATTGGTCCTGGTTTACAAATGCGTTATAATAGTCTACATGAATTTACAGCGAGGCTGCCGCAGCTATTACCTAAAATGCAGACAAACATTCTTGGGAAATCAACTACAAGTGCTATGCATAGTGGAGTTTCGCTGGCAATGACTGTAGAAATTAATGGTATAATTGATGAATTCAGCAACACTTACAAAGAACTTGTCGTTATACTCACAGGTGGTGACGCTCATTTTTTGTCTAAACGGCTAAAAAGTGGCATATTTGCCCATTCAAATTTTTTGATACAAGGATTAAATTACATTCTTGAGTATAATACAGATAAATGATACAAAAAATATTTAGTGTTTTTCTTTGGCTAGGCTTGTTAAGCGCTTATGCACAAGAAAACACCTCTTCACAATATTCACTACACGGATTAGGGATAAAAAGATTTAAAGGAGCAGTTGCTAGTACAAGTGTTGGGGGGCTTTCATTATTTTCGGATGCAATTTCTCCGAATATTCTAAATCCTGCTACTTATGCCGATCTTGAACGTACCGCATTTTCTGTGGGGGGAAGTTTTACCTCTTTAAATATAGAAGGCGCAGAAGGTTCTGCAACAGTCAACAATACAACATTTGACTATTTGTCAGTTTCAATTCCTACTAAAATATTAGGTTTTGGTTTTGGTATTGTTCCGCATTCATCTGTTGGGCATAAAATCTCGACAACCAATGATGATTCAGAAAATGAAATTGAAGGATCAGGTGATGTTAATAGATTGTATTTAGGACTGGGAGCAAAAGTTTATAAAAGTTTGAAAATTGGAGCAGAATTGCGCTATAATTTTGGACGTTTAGAAAACACCATTCTTAAGTTACCCACTAACGGTGGTGACCCCGATCAAACTATAGAACAAACTGATGTTTCAGGTTTTACCTATACTTTTTCAGGGTTATATGATTTCGAAATTAAAGAGAAATACATATTAAGAGCTTCATACCAATACGAAGGATCAGCAAATCATAAGTTTAGAAATGCTCAAGAAATTGCTAGTGTTCGCATTAATAGTAATGCTAGACCTACTATAGATGCTCAAAACCGTGAATTTGTCGATATTGATGATCGTAGCTTCGAGTTACCATCAAGATCAACATTTGGATTGGCATTAATCAAAAAAAATCAATGGTCAGTAGGTGGTGAAGCTTATATGTCGAAAGTAGGCAACTTTAAAGATCGCTTTAAAAACAGAAGTGTTAGCGGACAACGAATTACATTCAGAAATACCTATGGATTGAAAGTCGGAGGTCATATAACTCCCAATATAAATTCATTAACCAGTTATTTTAAAAGGGTAGATTATCGCTTTGGTTTTCGATATGATCGCTTAGACTTAATAATAAATTCAACTGAAATAAATGAATTTGGCATATCTTTTGGTTTAGGTTTACCGCTTCCGCGTGGGTATTCAAATATTGATTTAGGTTTCGAATTTGGAGCTAGAGGTGAAAACAACGCAGATGCCATCAGGGAACAATTTATAAACTTTAGCTTAGGGCTTAACTTAAGCGATAAGTGGTTTCGAAAAAGAAAGTATAACTAGTATTTTAAATATCACAGAAAATGAAATTACTATTAAGATCCATAGCATTAGCATCAGTAACTGTAGCGGGTGTGTTTGCGCAGTCTGAAGAATGTAAAACCAATGCATCTTTAGGAATTGAAAGTGCAAAAGTTAAAAATTATGCCGAAGCATTGCCTTACCTAACTAAGGTGAGAAAAGAATGTCCTACGTATACCTTAGCTACTTATCAGTATTTAGAAAAAATATATGATAAAGAATTAGATGCTAAAGAAAATGCACCACAAACTGAAAAGGTAGCCGCTGTAAATAAAATTGTGGAATTGCTTAAAGAGCGTCAACAACATTTTCCGTCTAAAACGCCTAATGGTGATTTATACTCAACAATTGCACAGTTAGATTATGATAATGGAATTGGTACTGCTGAAGATCAATTCAACACTTTTGAGCGCGCGTATCAAGACAAAGAAAACTTTACCAGTCCTAAAGGATTGTACACTTATTTTAATTTATTAGTTGGTTTACAAAAAGAAGGAAAAAAAGATATTCAGCAAGTATTCAATTTGTATGATGATTTAACAGAAAAAATTGAAGTTGAAGAAAACAAGACGGCATCTTTGATTGCATCACTTACTGAAAAAGAAGAAACACAAGCATTACTTTCAAGAGAAAAGAAAAAATTAAAATACGCTGAAGCTAAAGCTAAAGTTTTTGGTCAAGTAAAAAATTCTATTGACAAAAAACTAGGAGATTTAGCCGACTGTCCTAATTTGATACCATTATTTACAGGTCAGTTTGATGCAAATCAAAATGATATTGTTTGGGTAAAGTCAGCCGCAAAACGTATGTATAAAAAAGGATGTACTGAAGAACCCTTATTTTTAAAGTTAGTTGAGAAGCAACATGAATTAGAGCCTTCAGCTGCATCGGCAAAATACCTGGGTAAATTAGCAGAACAAAAAGGCGACGATTTTAAAGCCTTAGATTATTACAATCAATCTGCAGAATTGGAAACTAATCCGAATGAAAAAGCAGGGGTTTACGCTAGTATTGCAAACAACTTTAAAAAGAAAGGTAGCTACAGCAAGGCACGTAAATATTACCGCAAAGCTTTAGAATATAAGCCATCATATGGTAATGCTTATATTCAGATCGCAAATATGATCGGAAAAAGTGCGAATAGCTGTGGAACTGATGAATTCAGTAAATTATCAGTATACTGGTTAGCGGCTAGTTATGCGAGAAAAGCAGCACGTGTAAGTCCAGCAATTGCTGACTATGCCAAGAAATTAGAAGCTAATTTTATGGGGAGTGCGCCAACAAAAACTATGATTTTCCAAAAAGGAATGCAAGGTAAAACGGTTTCAATTGGGTGTTGGATTGGTGAATCAGTTCGTGTACCAAACTTGTAATATTTGCCTAATGGGTTTTGCTTTAAAATGAACCCTCAGAAAATCATAACTTTGATTACTAAGTTTATGTATAAGTAATGACTATAATGTCGAATAAAATATTGAAAAACATTGCTGCGCTGTTCTGCGTGGCAATGTTTTTTTATGCTTGTAAACAAAAGCCTAAAGCGTATTACGATAAAAGCTTTAAAGAAATAGCCTTAGGTGTCGGTAAAGATGTGGTAATAAAGCATACCGATTCAGGTAGGTTAACCGCAGTGTTAAAAACTCCTGAAATGTTAGATTTCACACAGCATAAGGATTTTCCGTATTATGAATTTCCTAAAGGAATTGAATTAGAAGTTTATGATAAAAGCGGAGGTAAATCAACCGTAATTTCTGATTATGCAATTAATTATGTTTCCAGTAAACTGGTCGATTTACAGGGTAATGTGCATATTGTAACAAGCGATAGTACGATACTCGACGCACCTCAATTGTATTGGAATCAAAAATTACACTGGGTATATACCGATAAAGAATATACCATACATTTTAAAAACGGTGGTGTTAATAACGGATTAGGCTTTGATGCCAACGAAGATTTCACTAGCTTTAAATCTAGAAATAACTCTGGTCTTCAGGTTATAGAAGATTAATATTGAATAC
>JAHDEF010000163.1 GCA_020628975.1 Aquimarina sp.
GAAATTTTCACTTACGATCATTTTACTCAAACCTTCAGCTTTTTCTTTATAAGTTTTGTTTTCTAACAGATCTATAATTAGAGACTCGAGATTATCTCTATTTATTTTACTGATATCTATTCCCAATGGACCCGCTCCTTTCTTGTGTATTATTTTATTCCAAACATATTGATCAACTATATGCGGAATAATCAAATTAGCACACCCATATTTCAAAGCCATATGAGTTGTACCAGAACCCCCATGGTGAATCACTGCATATACTTTAGGAAATAACCAATCATAAGGTATATGATTTACAAAATGAATGAGCTTGGAATTATAATTTTCAGGTTTAACCAAACCTCCCTCACAGGTATTTATAATAGCTGGAATTTTATTTCTTTCAAGGATGTGAAGTATTGTATTTGTATTCCTTTCAGGGTATCGATTAATCATACTACCAAATGTGATGAAAACAATTTTTGAATTTTGCTTTAAAAATTGCTCTAACTCTTCCGTTGGAGTCCAATTTTTGGTTTTATCCCTTTCATGAAATCCTAGTACTTTTAAATTACTATTCCAATATTTTGGCCTACTAAATAGAGCTGTCGAAATCGTATATATTGTATTGTTTTTGGATAAAATATCAATAATTTTTGAAGGGCTCAATTTTCGATTTTTATTTTTTATCCATTTTTGCGAATAAGTAACACTCTTAACTAAACCATAGTTTACTAATTTATATGTTAACTTATTAATAAACTTGCCAAAGTTTCTATGAAAAATTATATGAGGATGGTCTTTTACATAGTGCATATAAGGTACTGGACTTATTAATGTTGTTTTCCCCTTATTTTCAGCACTCCAAAGTAATGGATAAACTGCCTTGGCATGATGTACGATTCTATCTGGATTATATTTTTCTATACATTCTTCTTGCTTTATAATCATTTCTTCATTTACCTCCGGTTGCTTAGAAATAAGCTTGGCATATGCTTTCATTTTTCCAAATCCAAATGTACCGCCTCCCATAGCAATTCTTCCTTCTGGGCTGTCTAATAATTTTATAAACTTAGCCCCTAAAGAAACAAATTCAAACCCTGAATCTTCTACAAGAATTCTAAACTGTTCTGGAAAAAGACAAACGATATGATGTCCTTCTTTCTTTAATATTTCACCTATTGCAAGAAATGGTTCCATATCTCCTCTGGTACCTATGGAGATTATGAGTATTTTCATTGAATGTACAATAAAGCCTTCCTAAAAATCTCTACACTTGAAACAATAAAGATTCCTTAAAACAAATTATTATTTGAATTAAAAAGCAGAAAAAACTGATTACAACAACAAGGTACAAAAACCAGATTTTATACCAAACACTGTGTTTATAATCACAAAAAGCCACCCATTACAGGTGGCTTTTCTTATTTTCAGATTACAATTTTACTAATATAGATTACTCTACTATTAATTTTACAGCATCTTGGTTACCAACTTGCACAAAATACACACCAATAGCTAAGTTAGAAGTCTCAATTGTTGAAATTCCTTCTTCCGCCTTAATACTGTTAACTAAATTACCTTTTACATCAAAAATTGAAACGATAGAACCAGAAACTGAATTTGCAATCGTTACTGATTCACCTTCATTTACTGGGTTAGGGTATAGCAATGTAGCCGCTTCACCGGTAACATCTAAAGATTTCCCGGCTCCTTCGACTTTCCAAATAAAAGTTTCCCATCCTTTTCTTTCACTTCCTCTAGGAAAAATAGCACTATTATCTACATTATAAGCGCCTTGTAAGTATTTACCTGTATGTAAGCTTTTAAGTGCTACTTGCCCTGCGGCAACATTAATCCATTCAAAACGTTCCCATCCTTTAGTATCAGCACCTGTAGCACGAACTATAGCATTTTGATTATCTCCAACTACTTGGATATAACGTTGAGAATTTAAATTGAATAGCGCCACTCCGCCGTTAGGATGATTCACCACACGGAACTTTTGGCGATTGCCAAAAACTTGAGATTGGTTCGCATAAATACTGTTTCCTAATTCAGCAACAGCCGATAAAAACTTACGATCTCCACCTGACTTACGTAAAGAAATTACTTGTCCTACTGGAACACCTGAAGACGGAGGTGTTGTAGTTACAGGCGCTTGTGCATTCGTACCTGTACCTCTACTGATTTGAGCTGTCATACGGAATACCTGCATTGCCATAGATGAAATAAACCCTCCTTCGTCTGGATAGCGCACAATAATATTATTTCCGTTTGCTTTTAAAGCACTTAAAGGTACATCTACTTCGACAATAGAATGAAAGAAACCTCTAGGTCCTTGTCCTACGCCCGAACCTCTCCATTGTTTAGCCGAATTAATTTCAGTACCATTTACCCAAACACGAGGTAATTTTACACGAGCATTTGGTCGTCCAACACCTATTCTTAAGGTAGCTTCTCCAAAACTTGGTTTATTACCAATATTGATGTTGAATGAATTATTTTCCCCAGCACCAATATACTCTAAATACGAACTTGCATTACGATTAGCATAATGTTTCGTCTCATTTGATGTTTGATTTACATTAATGTTATTTTTGAAATGGTAACGTAATACCACCGTTCCTTCAGAACCTACTGATAGTGTAGTTGCTTTGTTAGTACCTACAAAACGCGTGTTATAGTTAGGGTTTCCATTGGCATCGGGAAATAAGTGCTTTTCGAATACATATTCGATTGGATTACTTCCTGTTCCTTTAATATTTAAATTAAACTGTCTACCTTGAGTATATAAGTTATTTACAATGATATATAAATCCTTTCCGTTAACGTAAGAATCTACTTGCAAGTTGACATCTGCTTGTTTAGAGTCTACACGAGTACCTCGAACATCCGACCACAATTGGTAGTAACGAATCAACTCCGTCCAACTATAATTGCTATTAGGTACATTACGATCAGGACCAAAAGGATTGTTTCTGTTTACCCAATAAGTACCATTAGGCTCGTTATTATTCTTCATCAACCTCCAAGAATAGGCAAATCCTACACCTGGTGATACTGGTGAACCTTCAGCTAAACCATACGCCCATTCTGCTTTAATAGGCACAAAAGGAATCGCTTTTACAATCTGATCAGGACGCTCCATAAATTGAAGCATCATTGCATTCATTGAACGTAATGACCACCAATCCCTTTGTGCGTTATAACGCTCTCGATAATTATTGTTTAATTGAGAACCATATTCAGAGATCAAGAAAGGTTTTTTCTTTCCTGTGATAAAACCATAGTTTTCAATTTGATCTAAAGTAGCTTCTATATTCCCTCCTTTACGGTAAGCCCATTGACTATTGTTTGATCCAAAAATGGGTTGATCATACAAGTGTAATGAGTAAAAATCCATTGATCCACCCGCGATATCGATAAATTGTTTCCAACGCTCGTTCCACTGTGCAAAGTTTCTTTTATCTAATTGCGGAAACGCCGTCGTCCAACCTCCTACAAGAGGTCTTCCGTTTGCTGGAACATTTTGTTTAAATGTATTCGCTGCATCTCTATGAAATCTGAAAATTCTACCCAATGGCTCTGGAGTTGCTCCAGCTGGAATAAAATCGACTAATGGAAAAACCGGCTCATTTAAAATTTCAATAGAAGAAGGTCTTTTACGTCCTGTTGTTCCTCCATTTCCGTGTTTTTTAACCCAAGCTGCTGCTCTATTTCCCCAAGTAAAACCGTTGTGGTTGAATACTTCGTAGGCTTTTTCTTGTGCTGCTACTACTAAATCTTGATCTTCCTCATAAGCAAAACGATCTGCTAAAAAAGTATAATCAAAACCTTCGGAAGCTCCTAAACTTTGACTTGCAATTTTACTTGCTGAGTTTCCTGTAATAGCTCTTGTAAAAGCTCCTGTTTCACGAGAAAGCCAAGCATCGTAAGTTTTGGTTAATTCGAATAAGCGAGCTGGTGTATTTGATGTTTCACCATTTTGCCCATTCCAGTCGGGTTCGTAGTTTGTGGAATGCACTGTTACGTACTTTGAACGATCAAATGTAGAAATCCCTCCTACTTGATGTTTTGTATTGGCATTTACCTCTACATTAATTTGCGCAAATACTTTTGCTCCAAAAAGTACCGCCATAAGGCAAAGCCTCGTCTTTTTGTAATTGTTCATAAATATTAAATCCTATAAGTTTCGATTATGTTCTTTAAGATTGTTAATTCTTAAAGGAAATTAATTGGAGCGGTAATAGTTGTATAGCGGCAATATTAATTCTTAGCGAAGAATCTTTGAGGCTTTAGACACTTAAAAAGGAATAATAATTAA
>JAHDEF010000164.1 GCA_020628975.1 Aquimarina sp.
CTAATATAATGGTAGAAATACTGTGTAGCCACTAGTCACAGACTAGCGGGAGCGGGAGCGGGCAGCTTCTCTTTTTTTAGTTACTCTTTGCGGAGCTGGGTCAAAACATTAAAAAAATATATGTTTAAATAACGACCATCAACTGTACTTACAAGTATTCTAAGTTCTTCATTAACATTCTCAATGTGTAGAATCATAGAAATAATACCTAATGCATTCTCAATGGAATATTTCTTTTCTAATCGATTAATTTGAATATAAGCATCACTCCAATCTGATATAGAAAATATACATTTACGTTCAACATAGTTTCCTTTGTTATAATAAGCGGAAAAATATAGCTTAATTTCTTTATTATTTAAATCAGAACAAAACCGAATAACTGGTTCATCATCAAAAGAATAAATCTTAAATTGATCGAGCATATGTGTTAAAATTTAATTAGATTTAATAGGAATATGTGCTTGTGGACTTCTAAAATGTACTTTACGTAAATTTAAATTATAACTATTATTTTTATATTCTAAATGCATATGATTGTAAGGTGTATCACGTCCTTGAGGAGGATCTAACCTTACACGTAAGCCACCTCTCTCAAAAACCTTAAGGGGGGCACTATCAGGAGTTTTTAATTCAAAACCAGCTCTTAATATATCCCCCACGCTCCCGCTAGTCTGCGACTAGTGGCTACCCAATAAATATAGTCATACCATAAAACCAATATCGTCAATTTCTAAAACAGTATGATCGCCTAAGAAATTTTTAGCACTACTATATTTCCAATCCTCAGCATGAACCACAAAGCCTGCTCCAATAGCATTATTATGAATATAATCTATTTTTTGTCCCCGATAGCGCGGAAATGCTTTCCGTGCCCACAATATACTTCTACAAAAATACTTCAATCAAAATTTCAACATCAATTTCACTAGATAATCCTACATAATTTATAGCAGAACTAAATAAAAAATCTTCAAAATTTATGTACTGCATTGACATGGAAAGTATTTCCGCGATATCAGATTATTTTTTATTAACATCACTTTCTATACTCGGATTTATATCCGCTAGATGTTTTACAAACTCAAATTTATTTTTGGGAGAAATTATTATTTCTTCAAATTTTCCATATTTAATTGCAATACGATCGAACGAAGCTGCGGGTGCGGAAATCATATTGTTTGTTTTCCTTATTTCCTTGATTTCGTTGATTACAATTGGAGGGTACGATTTGAAACCACATCGAACTTTCAATTTATTTCCCTCGATTATATATGCTGTACCAAAGAATATATGAACTACAAAGCCAAAAACGATTATTAAAAACGAGCTAATCAAAACCAAGTCAAAACTGATTCCGCTTTTAATAAAATTAAAGATTGGAGTACAAAAAAAGATTATAAGCACAGTAATCAGAAGGGGGTAAGAAATTTTAGAAGGATAACTTTTTTTCATTACTTTCTCTTTATTTTTTTTCAAATCTTACACCACTAATAAATATAATTAAGCTACAACCAAAAAACACCAGTGATAAAATTGATAATATTAACAAGATTTACAATTTAAATTTCTGCTTTAATGCCGTTTCTACTTTAATAAATAATATCACGAATACAGAGCACATAGTAATTAAGCCTAAAACCATCGAGAGAAATGGTTCTACTAATTTCAATAAGCCTATGAAGGAAATTACCATCATTATTAGCCCATACTTTATCATAAGTTTTGCACTTAATTTTTGGGCAAAATTCCAATGTGCTGGACTTTTTCTAGAACGTTTAGTGCGGTGACCATAAAGATCATTTATATGTTTTGGCGGCCACTTTTTCATAACAAACCCCAAAACAGTGATTGATATCACTAATTAATGTGATAAAAAAAGGATCCTTAAACCACATACTGCGTATAATTTAAAATGAATTTACTGACTACTTCGGCAAGTATTACGGCTACAATAAAAAGTATAACAGGTTTTGATCCTTTGGCATTCGTTGCCGTTTTAAAACCATTCCACAATAGCACAAAAAACCATATTACAAATCCAAAAATTAACAAACTTACCAATAGCAAATTAATCAAAACCTCTTTCGGTAAATTTTGAAGGGCAGCAGGATCAACGCCCAGACTTAATGCAAGATCACTATAAAAAAAATTGATATTAAATACTAAGATTAGATACAGTGGAATTCTAGCAATCAGTACCGTGATCACTATATCGATAAATCTAGTTTTGGAATTATAGATTTTCCCAAAAATATAAATTAAAAGAACCAAGCTTAAAACACTGATTAAGCTTTCTATAAATACATTTAACAAGGGAACTTGTTGGCTGACCAAATGAACATCGATAGCGCCATCGAAATGTCCTCCTAAAATAGAAGCGAGGTATATTGAAATACTTGCAAAAAGTAACCCAATGCTCAATAACTGTTTTTCTGAATAATTTTCAAATGGATGAAATAGTATTGATTTCATAAGGTTTCGCTTTTGATGTGATTTATTTTTTCGATAAGATCATCTAAATAATTACGCACTGTTGGGTAACTTTTACCTAGTTGCTCTGCCATTTTTTTCAAACTTCCGCTAAACATTATAAAGTCTAACAAAAACTGCTGTTCTTCGTAAGTTAATTGAAGCAACAAAGGCAACGTATAGTTTCCTGAAACTTTAGTTTCACAATGGGTACACGAAAGTTGACTTACTTGTAATGCCGATTCGCAACTAGGACAAATCGCAGGTAACTTCTTCATTATGAAATAAAATTAAATATTTATTGAGTAAAATAAAAAAAATATTTAATTAAATTTACTCAATAATGAATTTAATTTATTACTGCATTAATTTAGAAGTAAATTTCTTTTTAAAGAAAATAACCATACCTAAACAGCGAAATAGAAGCCAAACTGCAAGCGCTATCCAAACTCCTATCAATTTTAAATCGAAATATTGGGTGAGATATAAAGAAGGAACAAAGCCTACGAATGTAGCTACTATCAATAAATTCCGAAGAAATTTCATTTCTCCTAATCCCTTTAATACACCATCAATAATAAAGGCTATCGCATTCAACGGCTGTACGGCTATTACCATAAAGAACACTTCGTAAAAGGGAATTAACACTTCACTTTCTTGAGTAAAAATGCGCCCTATAGGATAGTAAAATATGACACCCATAAGTACCAAAAAACCTCCTATAGAAATTCCATAAAAACTTAATTTTTTTACTAATTCGTTGAGCTGTTTGTAATCTTTTGCCCCAAGTAAGCGGCCTCCAAAAATTTTTCCTGTTGCGGCATATCCATCGATAAAAAAGGCCGAGAATAGCCAAATATTCCAAGCTATGGTATGTGCTGCCATATACTCTTCTCCTATTTTGGTTGCAGTTCTTCCTGCCATAGCAATTGCTACATTTAATGCAATTGAACGTACTATTAAATTTAAAGTCATGCCCACAACACGTTTCATTTCAGGGTGCCATTTATAAGACAAGCGAAGAGAAATATCAGTCTTCTTCCATAAAAAATATACCGCCAACAACGCCATAGTTATTTGTGCTATTAAGCTAGCCCAAGCCGCACCTTCAATATGCATAGGCGCTATAAACCCTTCTATTCCGTATACTAAAATAATATCAAGAAGAATATTTAAAACGGCACCTATAATGGAAATCACCATAGGCCAAAACGTATTTTGCAAACCACTAAAAACTCCTATAATAGAAAACAAAAACAAACTAAAAGGAAACCCCCAAATACGAATTTTGAAATACGACAAGCAATAGCTTAAAGTTTGCCCTTCTGCTTTAAAAAGTACATTAAATATAGGTTCGGCAAGAAAATAAGTAACTATGGAAATTAAAACGCTAATGGCTATATTTAGCGCAATAGCTTGGGCTGGCATAGTTTTAATTTCAGCTAATTTAGCTGCTCCTAAATATTGTGATATTACCGAAGAAATTACACTGCGTGTTTGTCCGAAAATCCAAATTAGAGAAGATAATATAATACCGACTAAACCCACTGCGGCAAGCGCCTCTTTAGTATTAAAAGGAATATTGCCTACAATAGCCGTATCGGTAGCCGACAAAATAGGTTCTACCAAACCTGCAATTATAGCGGGTATAGCTATTTTATTGATCGACTTGAATGTTGTAAGCTTCATAGCAAAATTACCTTTGTAGAAGTAAAGGTATTCTTATAGCTTTCTTTGAAGTAATGACAACTTGTTTAATTACGATGTTCATACCCATTACTTGTTAACCAGAGTTCGATTAATATTTTCATTATAAAGCACTGATTATTATTT
>JAHDEF010000165.1 GCA_020628975.1 Aquimarina sp.
TTTCTAATTTGTAGTTGCTGATTTTTAGTTTCAAAATCTAAAGATTCTCTTTTAATAGTGTTCAATTTTAAGGCGGCTCTTTCTTTCCTTAAAAATAATGGGTAAGAGAATTTGAACCCTGCTTTGTATTCTTCAGAATTAAAGGTGTCAACTTGATCAGGGGATGGACTTATAAAATTGTATTTAAGCTCAAGTTTAGGAAACAGTTCGCGAATTTTTAATTGACGTTCAATACCTAAGGCTCGACTTTTCTGATTAAGTAAAGTCAGTTTAGGGTGATTTATAATAGCTTCTTGAAGCGATGCTGTGGTTTGCGGTAAATTTAAAACGCGATCGACTCCTGTAAGATTATTTTCGGGGATTATACCTTCTCGAAGTTCAAGCGGAGCTTCATTTTCTGTCCATAAATAAGTTTCTAAATCAAATCGTGCTTTTCGATAATCAATTTCTGCTTGCTTAAGGGCAATTTGTCGATTTTGTACAGCAATTTTGGCTTCTACACTATCAATAGGAGCTTTGTCACCGTATACTACACCTTGCTTTACACCATTCAGACGCACTTTAGCGGTTTGTACAAAATTCTCATAAAGTTGTTTATTCTCAAATGTATTCTTCCAAGAAAAATAAGCAGTTGCAGCGTCGAAAACAATATCATTCAATAAAAGTTGTGATTCAATGTTTCGTTGATTGGCAATTACTTTAGCTTTTTTTAAGGTAGCCACTCTTTTATTGATCCATATTCCAAAAACATCTAAACTTGCGCCAGCACTATATAAACCATCTTCAGGAACATTTCTTTCAGGATTTAAAAATACACCGCTGTTTCTTTCAAAACCTGCGGTAAATTCTAAACCAAACCAAGTAGGAATTTTAAGTTTTGCATCTAGAATATTATAATAGTCTAGTTTTTTAAAATCTTTTCTTTGGTATTCGCTTTCAAGTTTTGGGTCAAAATTACCTCTACTTCGTAATAATTCAGCTTGTCCCTGTTCTTGCTTAAGTAACGCTTGTTTTGCGATAGGGTGAAACTGTTTAACATAGCTAATATATTCTTCAAAAGAAAGCACAGCCTGCTCTTGCGCATTAAAAGAAATTGATAGTAAAAAGAAAAATGAGGTTAGTATATACTTCATTATTTCACTTTTATTTTAAGTTTCATTTTATTTCCTTTCTCCATTTTCTTTGTTTCAGGAGAATAATAATTAGGAGGGAAACCATTTAATTTACGCCATATCTCGTACCAAATAGGAACATCATTTAAAAGTGCAAATGTGTTAGCTCCTGCACCAGCTCTTAAATTTTTAGGCCACTTATGCTCATCGGTTTCCATTGGGGCAATTAGAATTCTAAATTTACCATCTTTACTAATACTTCTTTCGATGGCAACAATTTTACCGCCAAAGGTTCCATAAGCGGCATTTGGCCATCCACTAAAAAAGATCGAAGGCCAACCATCGAATTGTAAACGAACTTCCTCGCCAACATGCATAAGAGGAAGGTCTATAGGCTTTATATAAGTTTCTACTCCTAAGTCATGTTCTATTGGCATTATGGTCATAAGTTTTTCCCCTTCTTTAAAGGTAGCACCAATACCCTCTACAAGTGCTTGATTTACGTAGCCACTTTGTGGAGCTGTAATATAATGTAAGCCTGTACGAATTTGATAATTAGAAAGCGTGTTTTCTAGTTTAGAAACTTGAGCAACGCTTTCAAATTTGCTAGATTCTGCTGTTGAACGATCGCTTGAAGCTTTAGCAATTTTGTTTTCGTATTCAGTTTGAATTCTATTAATCTCAATAGTGGCATTAATCACTTTGTTTTTACTGGCTAATAATTTGTTTTCTGAGGAAACGGCTTTAGCTTGAGTTTCTTGAAGTTTAAGTCGTTTAATTTCTAAGTCAGTCAGTGATTTTAGTCCTTCTTGTTGTAAGCTGCTAGTACGGTCGAATTGTCGCTGTGCAATGGTTAAATTAGTTATGGCAGCTTCTAAAGAAATACTATCACTAGTTACTTGTAGTTTGGCTTGCTTTAGCTTGTTTTTCGATTGATTTAATTTTAGCATTTTCTCACGCTGTAATGCAGAAATTTGATTCGATAAAGCGGCTACCTTTTGTTGGTAGGCATCAACCGAACTCGATTTAGCATTACGTTGCTCTGTAACACGTTCTACAAGATTAGGATCCTGATAATCGTTTTTAATTTCTGAAATAAATAATAAGGTATCGCCTTTATTTACAAAATCACCTTCTCGTATGTACCATTTTTCTATACGACCAGCTATAGCCGATTGTATATTTTGCGGACGACTGCTTGGACTTAGTGTGGTTACATAACCTTTACCATTAACATTTTGAGTCCATGGTAGGAAAAGTGTTACCACTCCAATTACAGCAAAAATTTTCAGAAATGTATTGAATTTCGGAAAACTAGCGCGATCATGAATTTTCTTGAATGCTGCAAACGCACTAAGATCAATCTTTCTGTTAAGCTTTTCGTTAGATATATTTAGCATGTCAATTATTTTTTAATTAAAGTTCCGTCCACCATATCATATTGGTCAAAACCTTTATTTAGCCATCGTTTGTTTTTACTAACAATCACAATACTCCATTCGTGTTGTGGGTCGGTAAGATATTCGACTACATGCTTAGCACAGTCCGCATCAAAAAATTCGATAGGGTGGTTTAATAGTAATAATTTAGGTTGATGAATAACCGCTCTTGCTAAAAGAATTTTTTTCGTTATACTGTAGGGTACCGATAAATCTTCGGGATAAATACAGGTTTTTAATCCGTCAGGCTGCTTCTTAATAAAATCAAGTAGCGATAAATTTTTAAGCACATCGTGTAATTGTTCTTGGCGTATATCGGTTCTTCCTAAAGTAATATTGTCTAAAATAGTTCCTTCAAATGGTGTTTGTGTTGGTAATACCAAGCCGATGGATGATCGGTATTGGTGTAATGATATGGCTTTTAGCGAAATATCGTTAGCATAAATGGTTCCGCGAGAAGGGGTTTCTACACCTGCTATTAATTTTAATAAGGTAGTTTTTCCAGGTCCTGATGCCCCATCAATTAAAATTTTTGATTTATAAGGAATTTTTAATCGAACGCTATCTAATAAAGGTACACCGCGTTCTGAATTAATAGAAATATCGTCTAATTCTATATCTAATTCTTCTTGTACACCGTAAGGGTTAACACCTGTTTGTGGTTCAAGTTCCTTATCTACTACTTGTCCGATTTTTTCTAAAGAAGTCAATGCGTCATAGAAAGAATCAAGTCCACCGATCAACTTTTCTACAGAACTAATAACCGTTAAAATGATTATTTCAGAAGCTACAAATTGACCAATATTCATTTGCTGATTCACTACTAACATACCGCCAATTACTAATAAGCCAAGCGTAACAAGTACCTTGAAAATAATTAATTGCGCAAATTGGCTTTTTAAAACCCCGAAATGACTTTCTCTAGCTTCAAGGTAGTTACTGGTTAAATCGTCATTACGATCCATTCCTAAACTAGTTTTTCCAGAAATTTTAAATCCAATTTGTGATCGTGCAATTTGTTGTATCCAATGGGCTACTTGGTATTTATTTTTAGATTCCTTCAAACTGGTTTCTAATCCTTTTTTTGCTGTAAATCGGTATACGATATATATGAGTAGTATCAGCAGCATTCCATAAAAAATAAAAAATGGATGGTAAAATGATAATAAAATTAGTCCCAAAACAATTTGTAAGAAAGCGGCGGGAAAATCAATGATAAGTTTAGGTAAAACCTTCTGTACGGTTAGGGTATCAAAAAAGCGATTAGCAAGTTCTGGTGGGTAATCGTTTCGAAGCTCACTCAATTTAATTTTAGGAAATCGGTAGGCAAACTCAAATGAAGCTCTAAAGAATATTTTCTGCTGAATATTTTCTATAATTCGTATTTGCATAAATTGAAGAATACCCTGAAAAGCAACTCCAAGTGAAACCAAAGCAACGAGTATAATCCAAGAAGAAGATAACTGTGCGCTTTGAATTAAGTTGATGATAGCCTGAATTCCTAAAGGAAGTGATAACGCTACAAAACCAGCAAATACAGAATAATAAATGATTTGTTTGATGTCTTCTTTATCAAGACTTAATAAGTTAACAAATCTCGTCCAAGGGTGTAATTTTTTCTCACTCATTTAGTTGGTATTTAAGCTATTGAAGGTTAAAGCTTCAAAAAAAGCGGTGATAGAATCTTTTTGTTCTTCTTGGTTGCTTAAAGCAGGTAAATGTTCTTGAAAATAGCGCTGCTTTCGAGTGCCT
>JAHDEF010000166.1:0-2411 GCA_020628975.1 Aquimarina sp.
ATTTTAGGAAGCATCTCATTAGTACTATTAGCAAGCTGTAATTCGGTAAAAAATGCTAATAATACACAAAAAGGAGCTGCTATTGGGACTGCTGCAGGAGCAATTTTAGGAGCTGTAATCGGTAACAATACAGGTAAAAAAGGTGACGGTGGTGGAACCGGAGCTGTAATCGGTGGAGTACTTGGTGGTGTTGCTGGAGGAATTATCGGACGTAAAATGGATAAACAAGCAGAGCGTATTGAAGAGGAAATTCCAGGAGCTGAAGTTGAGCGAGTAGGCGAGAGTATCAATGTGATTTTCGATGAAAGTAGCGGTATTTATTTCGATAGCAACAAAGCGACATTAAAGCCTGAGTCGAAAGTTACTTTAGATCGTTTAGAGAAAATTTTAGAAGATTATGCCGATACTAATATTTCTGTAACAGGGCATACTGATAGTAGTGGTGCAGATGAATACAATTTAGAGTTATCAAAGAAACGTGCACAATCAGTAGCTGAATATTTGTACACACATGGTTTAGAGCCAAGTCGTTTTACCATTAAATGGTTTGGAGAAACACAACCAAAATACGACAATGAAACTGCTGAAGGGCGTAAAAAGAACCGTCGTGTAGAATTAGGTATTGTTGCTAACGAAAAAATGAAAGAAGAAGCTATAGAGCAAGCCAACAAGCAGTAGTTACTTCATATAATATAATTTACTAGAGCTGTAATGAAAATTACAGCTCTAGTTGTTTCAAAGAGTTTAAGAATGTTTAAAAGAACATCCATGTACGATCCTAAAATTCACATAAAAGAAAAAAAATTACTTTCTAATAATCATTATATTCTTCATAAGTATGCTATTGAGTACACTAAAAAAGATGGTAGCTCAGAAATTCAAGAACGTGAAGTGTATGATAAAGGAAGCGGTGCAGCTATTTTATTATATAACAAAGAAAAACAAACAATTATATTAACGAGGCAATTTCGTTTAGCGATTTATCTTAATGAGGGAAAAAAAAGGGGGATGTCAATAGAAGTATGCGCAGGTTTATTAGATGGATTATCTCCTACAGATTGTATTATTAAAGAAACTTTAGAGGAAACAGGTTATAAGATTCAACATCCAGAACATTTGTATAATGCATACATGACACCAGGTGCGGTAATGGAAAAAGTTTCTTATTTTATGGCACCTTATGATGAAACGATGAAAATATCTCAAGGAGGTGGTTTAGCTTCCGAGCAAGAAGAAATTGAAGTGCTGGAAATTAAATTTGATGACGCTTACAAAATGCTTAAAGAAGGACAAATCATAGATGGAAAAACAATAATGCTATTGCAATATGCATTAATCCACATATTTAATAAAAACCCAAAGTGTTAATTATTTGATTTACAGTTGTTTATATTGTAAATTGCTATAAAACAACTAGTTATGAAGAAATTTTTATGGGGTTTAGGTTTATGTTTTTATGCATTATTAGCAAATGCTCAGGATGCAAAATTCGGTAATTTGTCTTTTGAAAAAGCCGTAAACTTAAGTGGAAAGCAACGTATGCTTTCACAAAAAATAGCCAAGATAATTGTATTAAAATCATTGGGTGCAAATGGTCTCAATATGGAACGAGAACTAAAGTCGTCACAAACGCTTTTTAATCGTAATTTGATGATCTTAAAAAACAATTCGGTTTCTCAAAGCGCAAAAGTAAAAGCGAAGGTATTGGCAGAATCTAAAGAATGGTCACGTTTTAAATTAACACTTCCTACAGCCGCCAACGATTTAGAAACCTTTTTAAATCAAACAGAAAGTTTATTAAGAAAATGTCACGAAGTGGTAATGGCAATAGAAGAAGCTTCAAACTACAATAAACAAATTTCATACAGCGCAGCATCCGACCAATTGCGAGTAGAAACTATTAATGTTTCAGGTAAGCAACGAATGCTTTCTCAGAAAATGTGTTTGTATTATGCTGCTTGTCGAGCTTTCAATACAAAGAAAAAATCTAATGCAGTTTGTAATAATTATGTGAGTGTTTACAATGAAATGAATCGCGTGATTAATGACTTGATGGTAAATGAGTTGAATAACTCAGAGATCGATTTAGTTATTTCAGAAATTCTAGATATTTTTCAAGAAATTGAAGACAAAAAATCTGACTTTGTAGATAACAAAACGCCACTACTAACAGTTTTAAAATCAACTGACAATATGTTAAATAATTTCAATAAGCTTACTAATTTATATAGTGTTCAAAAATAATTAAAGGTTTAAATGCATCAAAGTTCAATGAATTTGATGTATTGCTTAAGTAGATAGTAAAGTTTTCTTTAGAAGATCATTTTGGTTTAGAATTGGTTTGAAATTACATCTATTCTATTCTTTTTTCTTCCGAAGGGAACTTTTTACGTTATTATATTTTAATTCCT
>JAHDEF010000166.1:2421-4303 GCA_020628975.1 Aquimarina sp.
CACAGGTTTTCAGATCAATCCATTTCTTGCCTTATTTTTTCACATATACTATTTGAAATTCATTTCTGATTTTTAAGGGCAGCAATTTAGGACAGCAATTCATAATGTAAATCTTCAAAAATCCTTGTAAAATCATTCTCTTATCTAATACGCTTATTAGCGCAAGACCTTAAAAGTATTTATATTCGCACATTGATTTTAATACGAGTTAATAGCCTTGAAAAAGGTCGATAAAGTTAATTTGTAGGTAAATTATTTTGCAAAAATTCGATAAAGATATCGAAGTAATTCAACTCACAATGTGGGTAAAACGCAGCAATTATGGGAAAAGAAATGACACTCGACGTCCTATCAAGTATCAAAGGAGCAACAGCTTCTAAGGTAGTTGAAGATTTATTTGAAGTGATTAAAAAAGGACATGTTGATGGAGGTACAAATGAAGTACATCAACAAGCCGTAGCTATTGACGATTTACGTCCAGATGAAGTAATTAATAGTACAGCAACTGAGCGAAATTTGATCATTGATAATTTCCCAAAAGAAAAGAATGGTTTTTTAGTAGTACCAAAAGTAATAGAAGAGTAAGATGGGATCCGTAATAGAAAGTTTACACCAACAATTGGTAAACAAGGAGATTTCTTGTGAAGCCTTGGTGAAAGGAAAATTAGATGCCTTGAAGGCTAGTGACTATAATGCGTCTAATTATATTTTAGATGATTATGCATTAGATCTTGCTAAAAAAGTAGATGCAAAGATTGCTAAAGGAGAACGTATAGGCTTGTTGGAAGGAATTCCATTTGGAGTAAAAGATGTATATCTACTACAAGGAACCTATAGTTCTGCAAGCTCTGATTTCTTAAGAAAATACAATTCGCCTTACACGGCAACAGCAATTCAAAAATTATTAGATGCAGGTGCAATTCCAGTAGCTAAAGAAAACTGTGATAGTTTTGGACACGGAAGTAGCTCTGAAAATACAGTATTCGGCCCTGTGAAAAATGCCTTAGATAAAGGTAAAGTTGCTGGAGGAAGTAGTGGAGGAAGTGCTGTAAACGTAGCGAAAGACTTTACCACTTTTTCTATTGGTGGAGATACAGGAGGATCGATTCGTCAACCAGCAGGGTACAATGCCATTTACGGTTTGAAACCCACTTATGGGAAAATTTCTCGCTTCGGATTAATGGCCTATGCATCGTCTACCGACTGTGTTGGGCCTATCGCTCAAGAATTAGAAGATATCCGTATCGTACTGAATACGATGAGCGGAAAGGATGTGAAAGATCAAACTACTTTTGCTTCAGAAGCGATAGCTGAAGAAGCTGTTTCGACAGGCTTAGCAAAAGGAACCAAAATAGGATACTATAAAAACTTCATCGAAACGGAAGCTTTAGACCCTGCTATGAAAAAGCAGTTTAAAGATATGTTAGCTAAGTTAGAGGCAGAAGGAATGGAAATCATTCCTTTAGACTTTTTTGATGCGGATATTTTAGTAGCGACTTACTATGCATTGGCAATGGCTGAAACAGCAAGTAATTTAGCACGTTTGGATGGAACAAATTACGGAGTTCGAGAAGAGGGAGAAAGTTTAAAAGAAGGATATAGTATTACACGTTCCGAAAACTTTACCGCTGAAACACAACGCCGTATTGTAGGAGGAAACCAAGTGTTATCACAAGGACATTCCGAAGAGATATATAATAAAGCATTGGCACTAAGAGCACAGATCAGTCATCATTTCGATGAAGACTTCAAAAATGTAGACCTTATCCTGTCGCCAGTGACTCCAAATCCGGTTCCGGAAATTGGAAATAATTTAAAAGACCCAATGACTATGTATCTTTCAGATGCCTATACAGTTGGGTTTAGTTTAGGAGGTTTGCCT
>JAHDEF010000167.1 GCA_020628975.1 Aquimarina sp.
ATGAATTAACGGGTAATTAAAACATCGCTATAAAAATATCAGAATTTACGCAAAAATAAAGGTTCTAAGTCGCTCTTTTTTCGATTAAATGCATCAGAAAATTAGATAACGTAACTCAGAACCTTTTATTGCTTTATTTTTAAGGCTTTATGCTGTAAGCCTTAAGCTATCATTAGCACCTAATTGCTAAAACAACAGCTTAAAGCCTATTGCCTGCGGCTTATAGCTACAAAATACTAGTGCTTAAAGTGACGCGTACCTGTCATCACCATCGCAACACCATTTTCGTTACAGTAATCGATACTTAATTGATCCTTAATCGAACCTCCTGGTTGAATTACTGCTGTAATTCCTGCCTTATCTGCTAATTCTACGCAATCAGGGAAAGGGAAGAAAGCATCACTTGCCATAACCGCTCCTTCTAAACTAAAGTTGAAAGAAGCTGCTTTTTCTACTGAGTGCTTTAATGCATCTACTCTAGAAGTCTGTCCACATCCGCTTGCTAGTAACTGTCCGTTTTTAGCAAAAACAATGGTGTTTGATTTTGTGTGCTTACAGATTTTAGAAGCAAATAATAAATCTTTTACTTCCTGAGTTGTAGGAGCTTTTTCAGTAACTACTTTTAAATCTCCTTCTGCATCTGTAATTCCGTCTTTATCCTGAACTAATAAACCATTTAAACAAGTACGTACTTGCTCTGTTGGTAAAGCGATGTCATTTTGTTGTAAAAGAATACGGTTTTTCTTTCCTTTTAAGATCTCTAACGCATCTTCATCGAAGCTTGGTGCGATTACTACTTCACAGAATAATTTATGAATTTCCTCTGCAGTTGCAGCATCGATAGCCGTATTGCTGATTAGAACTCCACCGAAAGCAGAAGTTGGATCACCAGCCAATGCATCTACATAAGCTTGCTTAATCGTATCTCTTTGTGCTAATCCACAAGCGTTGTTATGCTTTAAGATTGCAAATGTTGGAGCTTCTCCTTTGAATTCTCCTATTAAGTTTACTGCCGCATCAACGTCTAATAAGTTGTTATACGAAAGCTCTTTTCCATGAAGTTTAGCAAACATTGCTTCGAAATCTCCGAAGAACGTTCCATTTTGGTGAGGATTCTCTCCGTAACGTAAAGTTTTACCTTCTGTAATACTTGCTTTATAAACTACCTCTTCTTTTTCTTCTGCGTTAAAATAGTTGAAAATCGCAGTATCATAATGAGAAGAAACGTTGAATGACTTAGCAGCAAAACGCTTTCTATCTTTTAATGAAATTTCACCGTTGTTAGCAGATAAAACATCTAAGAACTCAGCATAATCGTCTACAGAAGCTACACAAGTAACATCAGCAAAGTTTTTAGCAGCTGCACGGATTAATGAAATTCCTCCGATATCGATCTTCTCGATAATATCTTGTTCACTAGCCCCAGAAGCTACTGTTTTTTCGAATGGATATAAGTCTACGATTACCACATCGATTTGCGGGATTTCGTATTGTGCGATCTCAGCAACGTCACTATCAACATTTTGACGATTCAAAATCCCTCCGAATACTTTTGGGTGTAATGTCTTAACACGACCTCCAAGGATAGAAGGATAACTAGTTACATCTTCTACAGGTACTACCTCGATACCTAGATCTTTTATGAATTTTTCTGTTCCTCCAGTAGAATAAATCGTAACTCCTAATTCATTCATTTTTTGAACAATAGGCTCTAAACCTTCTTTGCTAAAAACTGAAATTAAAGCCGACTGCACTTTTTTTGAATCGCTCATATTTTGGGTGATAGAATTTAAAAATGCAAAATTACATATTTGATCGTTAAGAATACATAATTCCTAATTTAATATTAAAATTTGCTATGAGCTGAGGCTTTTGAATTGATCTATGCTTCAAAAAATATTAAGTTCGTTATTAGAAAACAATAAAGATGAAAAAAGCACTATACATATTATCTATTTCCTTACTAGTTCTAAGCTGTAAAAACGAACCAAAAACAAAAGTGGCTCCAGCTCACGAAACGAATAAGGACCTTAACGAAACCTCGAATACGGTAACCGCTAATTTTACTACACCAGAAGCAACACAACTATATACTGATTATCTCTCTGTAAAAGCTGCTATGGTAAATACTGATGCTGCTAGGACTAAAGTAGCAGCGCAACTTCTAGCCAAGCATTTAGAAGGAAAAGAGACTTACCAAAGCGTTCGTATGGTAGCGACTTTAATTGCCAATACGGATGACATGGAGAAGCAACGTGAATTTTTTGTTGGGTTAAATGATCAAACCACTACAGCTTTAAAAGACAAACTTGCTTCCGGAAAAATATACCAACAATTCTGCCCTATGGCATTTGATGGAAAAGGAGGTTACTGGTTATCGAATAGTGACGAAGTTCGTAATCCCTATTTCGGAGATGTAATGTTAGCTTGTGGAGAAGTGACAGAAGAGATTAAATAATAATCTCTATTATGGATACGTCTTTACAAGAAAAGATCATTAAAGTTTGTGATGAAAAAATTAAGAAGAAAGGCCCGAATGTAGGGCTTTCTTTTTATGCATTTTTTGCTAACAAAAATGATAATCCAGAATTATTGATGGAAGTAGCCACTTGGTGGATTATGACACATCAATTAGATCACTTCGAAAAAGCAACAAAAATCAAGAAAATGATCCTTGACGAGTCTCCCTACAATTACTAACGAATAGATTCTTCGAAGATTTATCCCTATTTTCATTGTTGATATTCACCTGTTAACCAACAAAAACCAACGACAATGAATAAAGTTATTTCACATATGCCCTACCTATTTTAATCGTTTTTAGTGGCATTTATTTAAGTGCTAAAACAGACCTTTTAAAGGATGAATCTAGCAACAATAACAAACCATATAGTTTTGCTAGGACCCAACTATTATGGTGGACCTTAATTATTGCCTGCTGCTTTTCTGCCTATTTTGGATTAGAAGGTAAAATAAATGAACTTCATCAATCAGCGCTCATTCTTTTAGGTATCAGCTTAGGAACTTCTGCTTCGGCAAGAGTCATTGATGTTAGCGAAATCAACAATAATGTAGTACGTCACCAGAATAGCAATACCAAGAAAGGATTTTTAAACAATATTCTTTCCGATGCTAATGGTATTAGTATTCACCGATTCCAAGCCTTGGCCTTCAATCTAATTTTTGGCTTGATTTTCATTTTCACTTTTATAGAGAAGCTCACATTTGTTGACTTTGGCAATACGGAGTTAGCCTTAATGGGCATTAGCTCTGCCGCATACTTAGGTTTAAAATTGAATGAAAACTCGAATACACCTACTTCAGAAAATTCTAATCCATCTGAAACCAAATCTGAATAAACGGTATATTTAAAAATTACAACTAGATTGTAATTCTAGATATTTTGGCAAGATTTTATACTGAATTTAGCTGAAGTATCTAGAATTTAAATTTACGTTTCTCAATACACTATCTTCGTTTGATCAGATTTCAAATATCTTAAAAAACAACACATCATGTCAGACTCTGCTTACTCCAAAATATTTACTGGGAATTTTATCCTAGTTCAAAAAATAGCCACACTTCTAGAAGAACAAAACATCAAATTCATTATCAGAGATGAAAGTGAGTCTGGTCGTCTTGCTGGTTTTTGCGCCCCGATTGATGGTCTTCAGGATCTTTATGTAGAAGAAACATCCGTTGAAAAAGCAACTGAAATTATAAAAAGCACTCAGGAATAATCTAATTCATGATTCAACCTCCATTTCTAAAACAAGGTGATACAGTTGCTATAGTTTCTACAGCTAGAAAAATCACCAAAACAGAACTGACTTTTGCTATTCATTTTTTAGAACAGGAAGGGTATATCGTTACTCTTGGAAAAAGTATTGGTATCACTCATCATCAATTCGCAGGAACTGATTCGGAAAGAGCACAAGACTTTCAAGAAGCTTTAGACAACCCAAATATAAAAGCTATTTGGTGTGCAAGGGGTGGTTACGGAACTGTTCGAATAATCGATCAACTCAATTTTGATTTATTTTCAAGAAACCCTAAATGGATTATGGGGTATTCGGATATTACGGTATTACATTCTAAGGTCAATGGAATGGGATTTCAGACACTTCATTCTCCCATGGCATTCGATCTAGAAAAATGTACTGTAGAAGTTCGTGACAACTTTAAAAGTACCTTAAAAGGCTCATTACCCTATTTAACGTTCAACTCGAATCCCAATAACAAACTAGGGAATGCTCGTGGTAAAGCAATAGGAGGAAATTTA
>JAHDEF010000168.1 GCA_020628975.1 Aquimarina sp.
TGAGACCTTACTTTTACGGTTTCGGGTACAATAATATAATCGATTCTAAGTGGAAAGTATGAAAAATCATAAGTAGCTCCTAACCCATTCCCTGCCTCCACAAAAGTGTCTTTCAATTTTAGTTTTGTGGTTACATGTTGATATGGATATAAATTAGGTAGACCATTAAAATCACCAGCAATAATTACAGGATAAGGACTATCTTCAATATGATTTACCACAAAATTAATTTGTTCCTCTTGAATTTTAAATACGCTTTTTAATCTATTAAATAAATTACGAGCTCCTTTCTTTACAATTTCATTAGATTGTTTAGGGTATTTATAAGAACTTAAATGAAGATTATAAGCTCTTAAAGTATCTTTCCCTACTACTATGTCCGAATAAATACCGCGGTATTTATCCCCTTTCATTGGTAAAACTTCACTATAAATTATTGGGTAATTACTATAAATACTATTTCGCGCAATATGCTTGTGATGATATAAAAATTTACGTTCTATACCAATACCATGATCTAATGTTGCACCCTCTTGAACAAATAGAATATCGATATTTTCTTTGTTTAAAAATTCTTCAACAAACTCTTTTTCAAAATAAGTATTTCTTTTACCAACGCTTCGAAAATAATGTGCATTATAAGAAGCTATTTTTATGGATTTTTCTTGACTAGATGTATTAGATGAATAAATTTCAGAAGTAGTATTGAAAGCCACATAACATTTAAGCCAAAGAAACCCTAAGATTAAAACACTACTAGAAAGCAAAAACTTCTTTTGTAGCTGTAGTAACCAATACAACAGAAAAAATACGTTTACAACAAAACAAACAGGAAGAAATAAAGTTCCTCCTAAAAAAATTGATTGTGAGCTTGGTGGTAAGTAATGTAGTCCATAAATACCTAAAGTAATAACAGCAACAATTGCATTTAAAAACCAAAAAAGTTTTTTCATCTTATTGTTTTCCTGCTTTGAACAGCAATCCTTTTTCCTTTTTTGATAAACTTTCGTAGCCGCTTTTGCTAATTTTATCTAAAATTTGATCTATTTGCTGTTGTGAAGGTTGTTGAGTGTTTATCGAACTTATAGAAATCGATGTTTTTTTAGCAGTAGCTTTATAAACGGTTTTCAAATTACTTTTTTCCTTAGGCTTGAAAGTATTTAGCAAAGTATCAAAAGCATTTCCTATAAATCCTCCTATATCATTCCCTTTTTGCAATTGAGTCATGTATAAATATCCTGCTAATGCACCTGCCAAATGAGCAATTTTTCCACCAAAATTACTACTCCAATCCAATAAATTTAAGGCAATGACACCGACAGTAATCCACCATAATTTAAAAGTTATGGGTATAAACAAAAAGCGTAAAGGCAAATTCGGACTTTGTACAGTTGTAGCTACCATTACTGCATATACACCTGCAGAAGCACCTACTAATATAGCATTAGGACTGTAGTAAGGAATGGATAATAGATTAAAAGCTAATAAATTTACCAGAGCACCAAATAAAACTCCTAGAAAATATAAATTTAAAAAACGTCGCCCAGTATGTATATTTAAAAAGAATTGACCAAATACATAAAGCCAAATCATGTTGTAAAGAATATGTCGAAAACTACCGTGTAAAAAACCGTAGCTAAGTAATGACCATGGCTGTACTATAAAATCGAAAATATCTAGTGGTAATGAAAAAAACTTTTTCAAATACCCCATGCTTAGTGCTTGCAAAATAAAAACAAACACATTGATAATGATCAGTTTATTTAAAACTGATGCATTTACGAAATAACGCTGATAATTTTGTTTGATATCCATATTAACTCCATCGTCGATCGTTGAACGAATTCTTTTTCCAATACCAAATAATGATAAATCCAATTAGCGCGCCACCCAGGTGTGCCCAATTGGCGGTATTAGCAGGTCCAATAATATTATGACCCATAATAGCCGCATACAAATCTAAAGCTACATAACCACCAATTAAATATTTAGCTTTAATAGGTATTGGAATAAATAATAACATTAATGGTAAATTGGGATACAATACTGCAAAAGCTACCACTACACCAAATATTGCCCCTGAAGCCCCTACCATAGGCACTCGAAAAGCCGTAATCATATTTCTTATACTATCTTCGGAAATACCCTCTTGAAGTGAAAATTGACCTGTATTTAATGCTTCAACTAAATACTGTTGTATTTGATCGTCAGTCCACCCTAAACTAATAAACTGCTGATAAGCTGGTAAAAAATCATAGTAATTAGAAGCCAGCTGTAATAAAGCTGCTCCTATACCTGCTGAAAAATACAAAAATAAAAAGCGTTGTTGCCCTAGTGCATTTTCAATATGACTTCCAAACATATACAAAGCAAACATATTGAATAAAATATGTGTTGGCCCACCGTGCATAAACATATGTGTAAGCAATTGCCAAAATTTAAAATTAGGGTGCTTGGGAAACCATAAGGCAAATAATGCATCTGCATAACCCGTAGATAGTAATCCACTACCTATAAAAAAAATCACATTAATGATGATCAAGGTTTTAACGGTGTCCGTTATTCTACCCATATTAAAACTTTTTATCTAATTCGTTAGCATCGACTGTTACAAAGGTGGTTTTTCCGTTAGGGCACAATGTTGGGGTTTCACAGGCAAAAAGCTGATCAACTAAATGCTTTTGCACATTAGCTTCCATACGAGCTCCCGTTTTTACCGCTGCTTGTTTCGCTAACAATTTACATACCTTTTCATTAGGTGAAATACTTGCATTAGGCACTTCATTTTCTAAATCTACAACCAATTGCTCTAAAATACTAGCAATTTCATTTTCTGCAATTACCGATGGTACAGCGTCAATAGTCACCTTTTCTGCTTCCAACTTTACAAATGAAAACCCTAATTGTTCTAGCTTTTCTTTTTCTTGTTGTAAATAAACTAATTGTAAGGTAGAAAATGTTAATTCTAAAGGAAATAATAACTGTTGACTAACGCCTTTTTGATGGGCTAATTGCTTTAAGAATGTTTCATATAACACTCTTTGGTGCGCTCTATTTTGATGTACGACAACCAAACCACTTTTTATAGAAGTGATTAAGTACTTCTGTTGCAATTGGTATACATTAGAAACTGTGGCGACCAATTCTTGATCTTTAAAGATAGAAGTGGCTTTAGTACTCAATGTACTTTCAATTTCTATAACATCGTTACTTTTATTTTTTGAGAAAGCACTTTCAACTGCCAGGGTATCATCTTTAATACCTGCATATAAGCTTTCCCAATTAGCTACGGGTTTGGAGGTATAGCTAAGTTTAGAAGCATAGGTTTGAGATTTCGCCGATTTTTCAGCTTTAGTTGTATTTAAATTGGCGCTTCCGCTTTTAGATACGGGAAATTGTTTTTCTTTATGACTATTTTTTTTGTCTTGCTCAAAAGGATTAAAATTTCTATCGACTGTTATTTTAGGTATAGAAATTCCTTTTTTAGTTGATTCGTATGGCAAATCGAAGCTAGCATCTTTGTTGAAATCTAAACTCGGAACTATCGAAAACTGACCTAAACCGTGCTTTACGGTTGCCCTTAAAATAGCATATAAAGCTTGTTCATTTTCAAACTTTACTTCTGTTTTAGTTGGGTGAATATTAATGTCTATGGTTTCTGGATTCAGCTCTAAATACAAATAGTAACTAGGGTGTGTTTTAGGTGCCAAGACACCTTCAAAGGCTGAATTTACAGCATGATTTAAATAAGGACTTTTTATAAAGCGATCATTTACAAAGAAAAACTGTTGCCCCCTAGATTTTTTAGCAAACTCAGGTTTCCCTACAAATCCGCTTACTTTTAAAATTTCGGTTTCTTCGGTTACGGGAACTAGCTTTTCGTTGGTTTTACCACCAAATATATGTACCAATCGTTGTTTTAAATTTGTTGGCGGAAGACTAAAAACCTCACTACCATTGGAAATCATTTCAAACTTAATTTCATTATGCACCATAGCAACACGGTGAAACTCGTCTAAAATATGTCGTAACTCTACTTGATTTGATTTTAAAAAATTTCTTCTCGCAGGAATATTAAAAAATAAATTCTTTACTAGAATAGAAGTGCCTTTGGGTAATGAGCAAGGTTCTTGACTTACAACAGCGCTTCCTTCAATCTTTATAGCAGTACCTAAC
>JAHDEF010000169.1:0-1384 GCA_020628975.1 Aquimarina sp.
TACATTGAATGAGCAACTTAGGCAACGCAATTTTAACGTAGATGTATTAGAAGGCGATATGCAGCAAAAGGATCGTGATAAGGTAATGCGTGCTTTTAAAAACAAAAAATTAAACCTATTAGTAGCTACAGATGTTGCAGCCCGGGGTATTGATGTAGCTAATTTAGAATTTGTGCTACATTATCAATTACCCGATCAGTCAGAGTATTATGTGCACCGAAGCGGAAGAACAGCAAGAGGTGGAGCCTCAGGAATTTCATTAGCCTTTGTTAATCATAAAGAGGTAAAATTTTTAAGAGAGTTGGAAACAGCGTTAAAAATTAATTTTTTACAGATAAGATAATATATTGGGTGATTCAAGAGTAATTCACTAGTTATAAAGCATTTTTTAACCTCTACTTCAAACAAGTAGAGGTTTTTTTGTAGAAAATCTAATTTTAAGAAAGCATTTATAAGAATATTATATTTTATTAGGTTACTTTTTTTGAATCTTTTGTTAAAAAGATTAAATTGTATTTTCTTAACATAGAATGAAGAGTGCAGCTATGAACACGATAAAACGACTTTTTGACTTTCCATATTACCAACTTGAAAAAGGAGGCTTGGAAGACGCCTTAGTAACAAAGCAAAACGGAGTTTGGGAAAAAACTTCTACTCAAGCATATATCAATAAAGCGAACCAGATAAGTCGAGGTTTGCTTAGAATGGGTGTAAATCCAAATGATAAAATTGCGATCATTTCTACTAATAATAGAACGGAATGGAATATTGTTGATATTGGAGTACTTCAAATCGGTGCACAAGATGTACCAGTCTACCCAACTATTTCCAAAGAAGATTATGGGTATGTTTTAAACCATGCCGAAGCTAAATTTGTTTTTGTTTCTGATAAAGAAGTGTTTGACAAAGTAATGGCTATTAAAGATCAAGTACCTTCTATCCAAGATGTGTTTTCATTTGAAGATATTGACGGCTGTGCTTCTTGGAATGCTGTTTTAGAAAAAGGAGCTGATGACAGTAATCAAGACGAGGTGGAGCGATTAAAAGATAGCATTACCGAGAATGATTTAGCAACACTTATTTATACTTCGGGAACTACAGGTCGACCGAAAGGAGTAATGTTAAGTCATAGAAATATTGTTAGAAATGCGATTAATAGTTCAACGCGATTCCCTATTAATGACGGCAATGCTAAAGCATTAAGCTTTCTGCCTATATGCCATGTTTACGAACGTATGCTTCTATATTTATATCAATACAGATGTGTAAGTATCTATTTTGCTGAATCTATAGAAACTATTAGCGATAATCTAAAAGAAGTTAAGCCAAATGTAATGACGGCAGTACCTCGATTGCTTGAAAAAGTATACGATAAAATATATGC
>JAHDEF010000169.1:1394-4166 GCA_020628975.1 Aquimarina sp.
TATTGACTTAGGATTGAAATATGAACCTTACGGAGCCAACGGAGCTTGGTATGAATTTCAGTTAAAAATTGCACGTAAGCTTATTTTCAGTAAATGGCAAGCTGGTTTAGGAGGAAATTTAGAAATTATAGCCTCAGGAAGTGCTGCTTTACAACCACGTTTAGCTAGAGTTTTCAATGCCGCAGGAATAAATGTAATGGAAGGTTACGGGCTTACAGAAACTTCACCCGTAATTTCTGTAAATGATTTGCGTAATGGTGGTTTTAAAGTAGGTAGCGTAGGTAAGGTATTACCTGAAACCAAAGTGATTATAGCCGATGATGGAGAGATTTTAGTAGAAGGAGCTAGTGTGATGATGGGGTATTACAAAAATCCTGAAAAAACGGCTGAAGTTTTGAAAGAAAGAAGATTTCATACGGGTGATATAGGAGAAATTGATAGCGATGGATTTTTGAAAATCACTGATCGAAAAAAAGAAATGTTCAAGACTTCTGGAGGCAAATATGTAGCTCCTCAATTGATTGAAAACGCCATGAAACAGTCCCGTTTTATTGAACAAATTATGGTGATTGGTGAAGGAGAAAAGATGCCAGCAGCCTTCATTCAACCCAACTTTGAATTTATAAAAGATTGGGCAAAAATTAAAGGAATTACCTTAGGGAATTCACAAAAAGAAATCGCAGCACATACTGATGTTATAGCTCGAATTAAAGAAGATATCGACTTGCACAATGAAAGCTTTGGTAAATGGGAACAGGTAAAACGCTTCGAACTTACCCCAGAAGAATGGACTATCGATGCTGGTCATTTAACACCAACAATGAAATTGCGAAGAAAAATTATTAAAGAAAAATACAAAGTATTGTATGATAGTATTTATAATAGATAATTTTTTAAGCATAAAATTTTTGAGCTTAACAATTTTAAAAAATCGGGTTTTGCCCGATTTTTTTATATTATCAAACTAATTTGTGGAGGTAAGTATATATCAGTTAAAACAAAACATATAGAAGGGTAATAATCAGTTCCTTCTCATTATTCACCAAAACCTTATCTAAAAATTTTACTTCTTTAGCCTTAAAGTTAAAAGGAGGTGCTAAAATATCAAGCCCACTTTTGTATTTTAAGCGAATGCCTTGACCTGAAATAATATCTTTATTCGCTGTAAAATTGGTGTTAGGTATATGTTCTGTTAAAATTAAATACTTAAAGTCTTTTAATTTTTGTAAGATTTTATGCACTTCATCGTTTGACAAATGCTGAAGCACTTGCCTAACAATGGCTACATCAGCTTTAGGTAAATCGTTTTTAGCAATATCTAAACACGAAAACTTTAAATTTGAAAACTTAAACATTTCACGATTTCGTTCAATTAAATCTTCAACAATATCAATAGCTTGATATTTGTTTGAATACTTAATAAAATGTTTGCCGATATTAAAATCACCACAACCCAAATCGCATAGGTTTAAAGGCTTTTTAAAAGAAGTAAGAAAATGAATGACGGCTTCGATGTAAGACTTATAAATTTCTGGGCTATGTGATCCTTCACCTGAATAAAAATCAAAGTCTTTACCACCCCACAAGTGCTGTTTGTAAATTTGATCCATAGCTGCTTTAGTAGGCCATGGTTTTTTATTTTTTTTAGATTCTTGTAGCACGTTTTCAATTTTAATATTTTATAGGTAATCGTTCAATCTAATATATATTAACGTAATAGTTTCTGATATATACCTTCAAAAATACGTTGTTGATAGCTTGTTTAATAATTTGAAGATACAACTTTGTGAAATCAGTAATAAATGATATATTGTCCGAAGAACACATTCATTATGTCAGATAAAATTAAATTTGAATTAGAATTCGTTATACACGCTTCACAACAAATGTTATATACTTACATTTCAACACCTTCGGGCTTGTCGGAATGGTTTGCAGATAATGTAAATTCTAGAGGAGAAAAATTTACATTTATTTGGGATGATAGTGAAGAAGAGGCTTTATTGCTAAGTAAAAAAGCCAACGAAAAAGTACGCTTTCAATGGGCAGACGATGAGGATGAAGATTATTTTTTTGAAATAAAGATTCAAGTCGATGAAATTACTAAAGATGTTTCTTTAATCATTACTGATTTTAGTGAAGAAGATGAGTTAGATGAGAATAAAATGCTTTGGGAAAATACGATCTCTAATTTGAAACAAATTTTAGGTTCCGTTTAATCGCATAACCTTCAAATAAAAAACTTTCAGGCTGTATATTTGCATACAATATTAGAATTGTATGATTAATTTGAACAGTGAGTTTGTTAGTAACAAACAAGCGAACCTAAATGTTACAAACAGAGCTATTGCTTATGGCGATGCTTTGTTTGAAACGATTAGAGTTGTTGGCGGAGAAATTTTATTTTGGGAAGATCATTATTTCAGATTAATGTCTTCCATGCGTATTCTTCGTATGGAAATTCCTATGAATTTCACACTTGAATTTCTTGAAAAAGAAATTAGGGCTACCATACAAAGCAATGGACTAACTTTAGATACCTCAGTGAGAGTTAAGTTCATCGTCTACAGAGATAGTGATGGGCTTTATACTCCGGTAACCAATGATGTTGGTTATTTTATTCAAGTTAAAAGATTAGAGAATTCTAAATTTGAGCTTAATGATATAGATCAATCGCCTTATATCGTAGATCTTTTTAAAGATCATTATGTAAATTCAGGATTGCTTTCTAACTTGAAATCAACTAATAGAATTATTAATACGTTGGCGGGT
>JAHDEF010000170.1 GCA_020628975.1 Aquimarina sp.
TTTAAACTATACCAATTTGCATACAAAGGCTTTTTCTTTTTTCCACTTGGAAATATAGCTGTAACTCCTGTCCGTATAGGTCCATGTCCTAATTTATTACTCCCGCTTCCTGAAATAATAGTGGAGTGCCCTACGGAAACTCCTTTTACATCTGTAATTGCATTGTATTTTCCTGTGACACCCTCAAAATTAATTCCTAAATCTCTTGCTCTAGGCTTTTGCGAATAAATACAGGCTGAAATAAATAGAAAAATTAGAGTGAGTTCTTTTCTCAAAAGGTTCATTTTTAGTTAAAAATCACTATTGAATATGCGTTAACACATCTGACTTTGTAATAATGCCATGCTTTTCATTTTCAAGTGCTACTAGAACTGCCGAATTTCCTTTTCTAATCAAATCCAAAACTTCTTCGATTGGGGTAAATTCTTGCACCATAGGAAATGATTTATTCATTACCTCAGAAATCGGGGTATCACTTTTACGATGATCATCTAAATAAGCACTAAAAAGCGCCATTTCATCTATAGAACCAACAAAACCTTGTTTATCAACAACGGGTATTTGCGATATTTTAAATTTTCGCATACGACCCACAGCATGGCTTACCAATTCTGAGGTTTTTACTGTTATTACATCCTCATCAGGGTTCTTTATTAAATCAATAGCCGTACGAGCAGGTTGTTCTGTAAAGCCTTTTTGCTGCATCCAATCTTCGTTGTATACTTTACTTAGATAACGTGTTCCATGATCATTCGCCAATAAAACTACGGTATCTTCTTTATTAAATTGATCTTTTAAATTTAACGCTGCTTTGATAACCGCACCTACGCTGTTTCCCAACAGCAAACCTTCTTCTTTTGCCAACTTTTTGGTATCGCGGTCTGTTATTTTTTGCATGCCGTCGACTAAAGAAACATTAAAATTTTCAGGTACAAAATGCACCCCCACACCTTCTGTTTCGTAAGGATAGACTTCATTGAGATCGGTTAAACCCGTTTCAAAATATTTTTTTAGAATTGAGCCATAAGCATCTACCCCCCATGATTTAATATTAGGATTTTTTTCTTTCAAGAATTTTGAAACACCGCTTATTGTTCCTCCTGTATTTACGGTAGTAATGAAATGAGTTACTTGCCCATCGGTTTGTTCCCATATTTCAGGCCCAGTACTTTCATAATGTGCTAATGGATTGCATTTATTGTTATGTTGACTTACAAACCATGAATTTGGTGTTCTATCGTGTAATCGCGAAGCTACAGCGTATGCGGATCGTGCATCGTTTGGGTGTAAATCTGACGGGCAAACAATTACTTCGCTACCTAAGGCTTTTAGGATTTCTTTTTTTTCTTGACTTTGCTTTTCGGATAAAACTGATATCATTCGGTAACCTTTAGCGGCAGCTACCATCGCTAGTGAAATTCCAGCATTACCAGAAGTTGCTTCGATAATGGTTCCTCCTGATTTTATTTTTTGATCTTGTTCTGCCTTTTCAAGCATGTAATTGGCTACACGATCTTTGATTGATAAACTTGGGTTTGCTGCTTCATTTTTGACTAATACGGTACAATCCAACATTTTTGATAAACCTTGAAGTTTTATCATTGGTGTATTTCCTAAAGTTTCAAGAACGGTATTAGCATATCTCATAGCAAAGTACTTTTATTGTAAAAATAAGCACTAGTATTTTATGAAAATAAAAAAGGTGCTTAAAAAGCACCTTAAATAATTCTTATAACTTAAAAAAATTAAGCGGCATGTTCTATAGCCACGTATCTTACTAATTGACCAAATTTATCAAATGCGGGATATCCTTTGATAACACATGAATAAGTCGATTTATCTTTTTTATAGTTGGTAAGCACAGCTTCGAAAGCGGCTTTTTGATCTACATTATACCTAATTTTTCTGGCAATGTCTTTATCCGTTTTAGGACCTTGAAACATTTTTGGGGTATTTCCGATGACCTCTTCTGGCAAATACCCTGACATTTCCACCAAATTACTACTTGCATATTCAATCGTTAAACCCGGGCTTGTAACAACTACTACTTTGGCATCTTCTTCTAAAAGTGCTGCTACAGGATCAACTTCTATATTAAGCTTAAATAAAAGTTTCTCCAATGCCTTAACATCTTTATGCTTATTTGCTGTTTTTACGAAAGAAGCCATGTGAACATCCCAACTAGATAATGGCATAGGCGGCACAGCACTTTCCTTTTGTTGCTGCTCTATGGCTTTAGCGTATTGTTCTAACTCTTTCATAATGTTTTATTTTATATAAAATTACATTTATGTACTACGGTTACAGAAAAACGATTGTTAAATTACCCTTATCAACCTCACATTTGGCTGTTGTTTAACCTAATTTTTAAAATTTGAACTGTAAAACAGCATAAAAGTTACGTGGTGCCGATGGAATAATACCTGGCCCAGGATAACCCGTTGCTCGTTGTGTAAAGTAACTTTCGTCTAAAAGATTGTTTACACCGGCTTCTAATTTCCAGTTTTTATAAGTGTATTCTGTTGAAAAATCGACAATCTCATAGGCTGGTAGTTCTCCATTAACCCCGTTTAGCGCCGTTGATATCGCAGAATTAGTTGCATCAGAAAATTGCGTTGAAACATAAGTGTATTGTAAACTGGACTTAAAATTTTTGTAACCTAACTCTAGGCCTGTTTTTAGATTCAATTTTGGCACAAACTGTAATTCATTACCCACTTTCAATTCATCTGTTACAAAACCAGGGTCTAAATTAATCTCTGTAAATTCAGAAGTCGTATAAGCTGTATTTAAAAAGTGTTGCCAATGGAAGTTACCATTGTTTTGTAATAACCAATTAGAAAAATTCAAAGTTACTAATGATTCTACTCCAAATATTTGTGCAGCACCAATGTTAGATCGGACGGTCCTAGCATCATCATTCAAAGCCTCGTCTATACGATTGTCATATAATAATGAAAACCCACTAACGTCATACCTTAATATATCGTCGATTTCGCCGCGAAAACCAACATCAAACGTATACCCTGTTTCATCAGTTATATTGGGATCAATTACAAAGTTAGGACTTTCAATTTGAATATCACTAAAGGTTACTGATCGATAGTTTTGAGAAAAATTAGCAAAAGCTTCTAATGCTTTCGAGGGTTTATAACTTAAACCTAAACCTAGCAAAAAGATACTTCGCTCTGATTTAGTAGCACTAAACTCAGTCTCTCTTCTAATTTCGTTTTGAGAAATCACATCACTACGCTGAAAAACACCCTCACTTTCTGTTTTTATATATTCAAAACGAAATCCTGGAGTAACCGAAAATTGATCAGTTACTTTGAAAATATGCTCTCCAAATAAGGCTAAATTTAAATTCGGAAACTCAAATTCTGATTGTGTCCCTTCAACATTTGGAAATTCTTGATTACGCAAGGTGAAATCTGCATCTAGCCCATTACTTCCCAAACCTTGTATAGCGTTATTTTTTGACTGGTAATATTTTCCACCAATTAGAGAAATATGATCAAAACCAAATAATTTATACTTACTTAATATCCGAACTTCTGCACCCCAATTATTAAATTCGTCTGATATTAATTCTCTTGGTAATTCTAAATTATCATCAACACCAGGCCGTCTATTTCTGAAGCCTAAAGAAGTTCTTTCTGCATCAAGTCCGAAAAGACTGATACTAGCTGTCGTTTTTTGGGTTAGTTGATGTTCTAATTTTAAATTCAATAAAATCCAATCTACATTGAAGAAATTTCTACTTCGGTTGCTAAATCTTGGGTTTCTATTGAATTGTTTATCATCTAAACCACCAGCTTGTTGCGCTAGATAGGTTAAATATGTACTTTCAAAACTCAGCTTGGTTTTTTTAGAAAATTGATACCCTAAGTAGGCATACAAATTTTGAGAATCGAAACCTGAATTAGGTCTAAACCCATCCCCCTCTTTGTACTGAAAATAGGTATAGTAACTAAATTTATCAATGGTTCCACTTAAACTATTGAAAGAATTAAATAAACCAAATGACCCAATTCCTTGACGCGAAATCAATTCCATTTCTTTGTCTTTTACGGGTTCTTTCAATTTAAAATTGACCAATCCTCCAAATTGAGTTCCGTATTGCAAAGACGCTGCGCCTCTTACAATTTGCACTTCTTCCAA
>JAHDEF010000008.1 GCA_020628975.1 Aquimarina sp.
TAAGTCATTACCACTATAAATTTACTGAGTTAAAATGCACCTTTTAAAATTCCATTTCAACATAAAGAAAAAAACGTAGCAAAGGCTATGTTTAATATTTCTGTCTTTTATAATTTCAAAATTCATCATTTCTTTTTTCTAGTAAATTCAACGTAGAAATGGTTTAAGAAAGATCTAATATAACGCTAATGCTATTTTATTAATCAGATTCCTGCAATTTAACATCAAAAAAATTCAGTATTTCATCAAATTAATTAACGAAAACGTTTTAGTCCATTAGCAATACTCAAATTTGTAATATGTTTGCTTTCGGATTTAATATGTGCGGATTTAATTTTTAAAACAACTTTTAATAACTAAAATCCCCTATTATGAAAACAACTCATCTTTTTTTATGGCTAATGGCTTTGGCGAGCTTTAGCATAAATGCTCAATTAGATTTTGGCGGATTTCCGCTACCATCACGCTTAGGAAATGCTAGTAATTGGCAACTACAAACCAACATTTCTGATGATTTTAATTACACGTTCAATCCAACAACAGCAAATGCAGATTTTGGACCTTCTGGCGAAAATAAGTGGAATAATTTCTTTCATAATCCTTTTGAAGGACCAGGAGCTACTAATTGGGAACGAAATCATTGTTCCGTTTCTGGTGGCAATTTGAATATTTGGGGATCTAGAAGATTCTTCAACAACAATTTTAGCACCCCTTACACTAAAACTTTCGAATTTGGCGGTCAAAATGTTACAAGGCCTGAAACTTTAGCAGGTTGTATAACTTCAAAAAGAAGAGTTATATATCCTGTATTTGTAGAAGCTAGAGTTAGAATTATGAACTCTACATTAGCGTCTGATATTTGGCTACTAAGCCCTGATGACAAAGAGGAAATTGATATTATTGAAGCTTATGGAGGGGCTGGAAGCGATGGCCGTAATCAGTTTTTTGCAGAACGCATTCATTTAAGTCACCATGTATTTATTAGACCTCCGAATTTTAGAGATTACCAGCCTAGTGACTTTAACAGTTGGTATCGACAAAGCGGAATTACCAGATGGGGCGGAAGAACCGTGCGTATAGGTGTCAATTGGAAATCACCAACCATACTTGAATATTATATAGACGGACAATTAGTACGTGTGTTAGATAACGATGCGATTGCTTCAAAATTAATTGATGGAAGATGGGAATATACCTATCCTGCTGGAGTAACTAGCACTGGACAAAATGGCCAATTGAATCGCGGAGCCGATGGTTTTCAAGCAATGACCAGAAGCGGTGGTATTGCGAATAACTTTTCGCAAAGCCGATTAAATACGGCTAAAAATGCTTCGAATATTAGTGTGATTGACCCCTTCAATTATCTACAAAACGGAAGAAGGTTTACTCGCGAAATGGATATTATTATTAATGTAGAAGATCAAAGCTGGCAAGCAGCCGCTAATCGTTCACCAAACAATACGGAAATACGTAATTTCAATAACAATAATATGTTGGTTGATTGGATTCGCGTTTACAAACCTAGAAACAATTCAGGCGGAGGTGGCACTACTGGTGGAGGAGACACTGGTGGTGGAACTAACAATAATGATTTAGCTTTAGGTAAAAACACTTTTCAGTCAAGTACTTATCAAGGAAACACTAATAGTTTTGGCTCAGGAAGAGTAGTTGATGGTAACGGTGATACGTTTAACCATACCAACAGTCAACAAGGAGCTTGGTGGGAAGTTGATTTGGGGTCTACCCAAAATATTGGTCAAGTTCGCATATGGAATCGTGGTAATTGTTGTCAAAATAGACTAAGTAACTTCGATATACGAGTATTTGACCGTCGCGGAGGTAGCCAAATTAAAAGTGTTTACGTAAGCGGACAACCTTCAGCCAACGGAACTTCTTACAATGTTGATGCTACGGGTCGAGTAATAAGAATTCAATTGAGAGGAAATAATTTCTTACACATGGATCAAGTAAGTGTTTTTGCTGGTTCTGGAGGTAATACTGGTGGTAATACTACCGCAGGACGTACCTGTAACGATGCTCCTCAATTTAATGGAAATTCAGATAGTTACTCTGCTGGTGAACGCGTTATTAATGGTGGTATATTATATGAAAAGCGAGCTGATGGTGGTTGGAATCTTATTCAAAACTGTAGTGGCTCGAAAGAATTAGAAACTTTTTCTACACAAAACAATGGACTTCAAATATATCCTAACCCTGTAAATTTTGGTAACACAGTTACTATATTAGGCGCAGAAGAAAATGTGGTTGTAAGTGATATTAATGGAAAAGTCCTAAAAGTAATCTCTGCGAATGATACTAGTATTTCTATAGATACTAGCGATTTGGGGACAGGAATTTATTTTATTTCCAACCGTTCAGAAACTCAAAAACTAATCGTAAAGTAAATGCTATAATTATATAGGATTAATTGTTGTTGAAGAGGTTGCGTTATACGCAACCTCTTTTTTTGTTTTTGTAGAGCAAAAAAAACCACATAAGCTAAATTAACTTTTGTGGTTTCTAGTTTTATACTGATAATTAAAATGTATATCCGTAATTAGTAATACTATATCCGTTTTCGTCATTCCTTGCTTGACAAGGAATCTCATCCTACTGATTTTTATATCCTTAATGAGATCCTGAAACAAATTCAGGATGACGCAATTCATAATCTTAGTGATTACGGATATTCAAATAACTAATTACAATTATTTATTTGCTTCGTATAATTCATTAACAGCATCCCAGTTGATAACACTAAAGAAGGCTTCTAAATAGTCAGGTCTTCTGTTTTGATAATTTAAGTAATAAGCGTGTTCCCAAACATCAACTCCTAATACGGGTGTTCCACCACAACCTATTTCTGGCATTAATGGATTATCTTGATTTGCCGTTGCACAAACTTCTACTTTTCCTCCTTTATGAACACATAACCATGCCCACCCTGAACCGAATTGAGTAGCTGCAGCATTTTTAAATACCGTTTTAAACTCTTCAAAAGAGCCGTATGCTGCGTCAATAGCACTCGCAATAGCTCCTGAAGGTTTACCTCCTGCATTGGGACCCATAACGTTCCAAAATAATCTATGGTTGTAAAAACCACCGCCGTTATTTCTAACTGCTTTATTCGACAAGTCTAATCCTGTTAAAATATCTTCAATTGATTTCCCCTCCAAATCAGTACCTTCGATAGCTCCATTTAATTTTGAAGTATAACCTGCATGGTGCTTACTATGGTGAATTTCCATGGTGCGAGCGTCAATATGTGGTTCTAAGGCGTCGTATGCGTACGATAAACTAGGTAATTCGAATGCCATGATTGTAAATTTTATGTTTAATTATATCCAAAAGTAAGCATAATACGCTGCAATAAAAAGATTGAGATGTGTGTAATTCACCAAAAAATGAACTAGATTTCGTTAAAATTTAGCTAAAAAAATGTCTACAAAAGCTTTAACTATTTACGATGCAGCAGCTGGCGCTGGAAAAACGTACACTTTAGTAAAAAACTATTTGCTTAAAGTATTAGGCGATCGCAGGATCAGTAGGTACCAACAAATTTTAGCAATCACTTTTACCAATAAAGCTGTTTCTGAAATGAAAGAGCGAATTCTTTCAACACTTTATTCTTTTGCTTTAAAAGGAAACTCAGATAATGCTATGTTTCAAGAAATTCAGAAAGAATTACAGCTTGAAACGCTAGCACTACAGCAAAAAGCATTAGAAGTACTCCATTTTATATTACATAACTATACCGCATTTAGTGTTCAAACCATCGATAAATTTACGCAATCGATTATTCGAACATTTGCTTTCGATTTAAATCTTTCTACCACTTTCGAAGTACAATTAGATCAAAAAGCTATACTCGAAGAAGCTGTTGATCAACTACTTTTGGAAGTAGGAAAGGATCAATTAATTACCAAAGTAGTAATGCGCTACGTGAGTCAACAAATTAATGATGACAAAAGTTGGGATATTAAGCGATTACTTATTGATTTGGGAATGTTATTATTTCGAGAAGAGGATCAAAAGTACCTTGAGCTTCAAAAAGATTATAAAATCGCTGATTATGTTTCGTTTGAAGAAAAACTAAAAACCCTGTCCAAAGCCAATGAAAATGAAGTTAAAAAAAGTGCTGAACTTCTGATTCAAAAATTTCAAGAAACCCAAGTAATCGACGATTTTATTCGCGGATCACTTCCTAAATACTTCAAAAAACTAGCTAACGAAGGTACTTTTCCTTTAAGAGATTTTATTCTAAAAGATATAAGGCAAGAAAATCTATATGCTAAAAGTAAAAGCGATAATATTAAACAACGTATTGATCATTTAAGGCCCGAAATAGAAAAAAGTTTTGAACACACAAAAGCCTTAATTTATGAGAATAAACTCATAGAAGGTGTAGTTAAGAATTTACCCGCTATATCGCTGCTTAGCTTACTAAAAACTAAAATTGATTTATTAAAGAAAGAAAAAAATCAAGTTTTAATATCCGAATTCAATGCGCTTATTGCGGAGAATATTAAAGATCAACCCACCCCTTTTATTTACGAGCGCTTAGGCGAAAAGTACAAAGACTTTTTTATCGATGAATTTCAGGACACTTCTGAAGTACAATGGGAAAATTTAATCCCTTTAATCGATAACTCACTTTCGTCATTTATCGACACTACCGATACAACGGGTACTGCTACCCTAGTTGGTGATGCCAAGCAATCTATTTACAGATGGCGTGGTGGAAAAGCGGAACAGTTCATTCATTTATCAAATGGCTATTCCCCGTTTTCAAATCCTGAAAATCAACTTTTTCACTTGGGAACCAATTACAGAAGTTGTGAAGAAATTATAAAATTCAACAACGAGTTTTTTTCTTATTTGTCCGATTTTCTATCTAATGACGCTTTTAAAAGTTTGTACAAAAAAGGAAATCAACAAAACACAAACTCTAAAGAAGGAGGTTATGTCTCTTTTGAATGTTTTGAAGCGAATTTGAAGAAAGATAAAGATGAAATTTACCCTAAAGCTGTCGAAAAATATATTGCAGAAGCTATAGCCGACGGTTTTGAATATAAAGATATTGCTGTTTTGGTAAGAAGAAATGCTGAAGGTGTAATGATTGCAAATTACTTATCCGAAAAAGAAATTCCTGTAATATCAACGGAAAGTTTACTTATTAAAAACGCTTTAGAAATTCAATTACTAGAAGCAGCACTATTTTACCTTAGTGAACCTGATAATGAAAACTTCAGGCTTAAATTCATAAATGCCTTATACCATGATAATAAAATAACGTACACTCATTCAAAAATAGCTTCAGCTATTAAAAGTTCTTCGGTAATATTTAATGAATTTTTATGCGATGCTATTGCTATTGACTTAAAAGAGATTTTTAAAAATAATCCATCTATTTTTCAATTGGCAGAAAAATTAATGGTATGGCTAAATCTCAATGTAAATCCGTCAGCCAACCTCCAATTTTTTCTTGATCTTACTTTTGATTATACCAATACGCATAATGGTAGCATTCAGCAGTTTTTAGAATATTGGAATTTAAAAAAAGACAAACTGAGCGTAATAAGTACGGATGAGCAAAATGGCGTGAAAGTAATGACCATACATAAGTCAAAAGGCTTAGAGTTTCCGATAGTCATTGTACCCTACCTTAGCGGATCGCTTTATGACTTTAAACCAAAAAACTTATGGATAAAGAATATTTTTGGAGACCAAAGCAATCTCAATTTATATTGGCAATTCAACCGAAAAGTTTTTGATTATTATAACAATCGCATTGTAGAAAACAGTGCTTATGCCGTTGCCTTAGAAGAACTTGATTTAATTAACGTGTTATACGTCGCTTTTACAAGAGCCGTTAACCGATTGTATCTTATTGGTAATGATAAGGAAGCTAGTACTGCTCTAGAAAAAGGAAATATTATTAGTTTTTTAAATGATTTCTTCTCTCAAAAAAACCTAGAATCAAACGAAGTTAATCACCGCTCTATTGGAAAACCTTCTACAAGAAATAAGCAGCATAAAAAGCATCAAGCCTCATTAAATTTATCTTCATTCCACTATAAGAAATTAGATAATAGCACGGTCAATGCTACTTTAACCAATGAAATACGAGAAAATGCTATCAAGATTGGCGACTTTATACACCTTATAATGTCTAAAATTTACGATAAGTCTACAATTAATGAGGTTTTTGCTGAAGTTAAATTTCAACATACGATATCTGAAGAATTATTGTTACGTTTCAAATCACAAATCGAAGCACTAACGCATTCTAAAGAATTTGAAAACTGTTTTAACATAGAAAATATCATTTTTAACGAACGTGATTTTTATGTGGAAAATGAGATATTGAGACCTGATCGTATCGAAATTTCAGTTGATAAGACGGTGTACATTTTAGATTACAAAACAGGTGAAAAACAGCCAAAGCATAAGACCCAAATAAAGAGATATGACGAAATTGTTAAAAAATTAGGTTATAGAAATGTTAAGAATTACCTAATATATTTCGATGAAATACTGGAAATAGTGGAGGTAAAGTAGTTTTTCAAAGAGTAAACCATAAATTGTATCGAAAATTTATACAAATACTAAAATTGTTTTTGTTAGTTTCAGTTATCCTATTACATTTGTTGGAGATAACTCTAATAAAATCATTATTAATATGAAGAAACTAATTAAATCGTTGCTTGTTGTAGCTGCTGCATTGACAGCTAGTTCAGCAATCGCTCAGAGTGAGACTTATCCTTGGGCAATTAAAATTGGGGCAAATGCGGTAGATTTCGTTGCGGAATCTGAGCCATTCGCTGATTACAGATTAATCAACCCTGAATATTTTAACCAAAATATAATTCCATCAATCTCTGAATTAACAGTAAGCAGATACATCAAGAATGGTTTTAGTGCCTCTGTTAGTGGAAGTATAAATAAAATTGAAGAGTACGGTGCTTTTTTAACAGCTAATGATCAGCCAAGACAAACAGCTGTAGATGACTGGTCTTATTTTGCTTTAGAAGGTCAATTAAACTATGACGTTCGCCAATTAAAAGATTCATGGAAAAGTGGATGGTTTGCACCATATGCTGGTATTGGAGCTGGTTACCACTGGATCGAAGACGACGGAGCATTTTCAGCTAACTTGTCTGGAGGTATCGATTTTTGGATCACTGAAAACTTTGCTATCTACGTAGAAACTACTTATAAAGGTGTTATTAGCGAGTACGATGATACTGATGGTAACATTGTTGTTGACAATGTATCTTACCAATCATCGCACTTACAGCATTCTGCTGGTGTTAAATTTGCTTTCGGTGGTACAGATACTGACGGTGACGGAATTAACGATAAAAAAGACGAATGTCCTGATACTCCAGGTTTAGAGCAATTTAATGGTTGTCCTGATTCTGATTTAGATGGTATTAAAGATTCTGAAGATAACTGTCCTGATCAAGTAGGTAAGCCTGAAAATGGTGGATGTCCTGACTCTGATGGTGATGGTGTTGTTGACGGTGATGATGCATGTCCTAATGTAGCTGGTGAAGCTTCAATGAAAGGTTGTCCTGATTCTGATGGTGACGGTGTTGCTGACAATATTGATAACTGTCCTAACGTAGCTGGACCAGTAGCTAACAACGGTTGTCCTTATAAAGATACTGACAACGATGGTGTGTTAGATAAAGACGATAAATGTCCTACTGTACCAGGTGTTGTAGCTAATAACGGTTGTCCTGAAGTTAAAGTGGTTACTAAAGAAGTTCAAGCAACTTTAAATAACTATGCGAAAACAATCTTATTTGATTCTGGTAGATCAACTATCAAAACGCAATCTGAGGCTGTATTAGATGATATCGTAGCGATCTTAAAAGAATATCCTAAGGCTCGTTTCAATATCGACGGTCATACGGATAGTGTAGGTGCTGCTTCATCTAACCAAAGATTATCTGAGTCAAGAGCAGCTGCAGTTAAGGCTTATTTAATCGGACACGGAATTTCTCAAGCAAACTTAAATTCAAGAGGATTCGGTGAATCATCTCCTATTGCTAACAATGCAAGTAGAGAAGGTAGAAAACTAAACAGACGTGTTGAAATTAACTTAATTAAGTAATTGAAATCTATCTGATTTAGAGTTATATATCTGAAAGCCATCCGAAAGGATGGCTTTTTTTATGTGTACGTTTAAGCTTGTATACTAGGTAAGATAACCTCTTCTTCTAAATAAGCTTTTTTCGGATCGACCCGAAAATTTGTGGACAAGCAAAAGTTACCGTCATTTCTACGGAGGTTGAAATCCCCCTCAACTAAATTTATTATTTTCTATTTAAAAGAATAATTTTTAACTCCTAGCGAATAAGACTCCACTATAATTTTTTCAAAGTTCGTGAAGTGACACACTAAAGGGACAGAATTTCCCACCATTTTTTAAGTTAGTACTTAATGCTACATCTTATTTAAGTTTACAAGAAAGATGAAATGATATATATGAATTGTGGTAAGATTATGATCTCTAATGAAAGTTTATAATAAAAGTTGCTCCTTGACCTAGAGTACTTGTTACTGAAATCGTACCATTTTGTGATTCAATTTGATTTTTGGTAATGAATAATCCTATTCCCACAGCATCGGTATTTGTATGAAATGTTTTATACATTCCGAAAATTTCATTGCCAAATTTTTTCATGTCAATACCTTGGCCATTATCCGTTACTTTTAAATAGGCTTTGCCTTCGTCATCAATACCTGAATGTAAGTGAATTTTAGCGTCGCGATCTGGATGTTTATATTTTATAGCATTAGTTACTAAATTCAACAGAATACTTTCCATATAAGCAGGAATAAAACGAACGTTAGGATAGCTTTTAAAGTCATATGTGACCTCTGCATTTCCACTTGTAATAATGTGTCGTATTGAAGATAAAACAAGCTCTAAAGTCCTTTTTAAAGAAACGTTTTTCCTTTTCTGTTTTTTATTGGTATGAATAGTTACTATCTCATTCAAGTGTTCTATAGTGGTACTTAAATTCTTACTTATAGTTTTTACCTCATCAACTAATTCTATTTTCTCCTTTGGGTCATCAATACTTTCAATCAATTGCACCAAAAGACTTAAATTGCTGGAATGAGATCTAAGATTGTGAGAAACTATATGTGCAAAATTGAATAATCGGTTATTCTGCGAAGCAATGATATTCATTGATTTTTGAAGGGTTAATTCACGGCGTTTTGATTCATCAATATTCTGAATAATACCCTTTAAACCGATTATTACTTTTGAATTATTAAACACTGGCTTTCCGACACACCTAATCCATAATACATTATCATCACTCGTATTCATACGAATTTCTGTACTGAAAGGCTTGCCTGTAGTACTGCATGATAAAAATAAATTAGAAGCTAACTGTAAATCGTCTTTATAGTAATATTTCCATGAATCTTTTAATGATGGTTCATAGTCAGTAGCATAGCCTAGTATTTTCTTTGTTTCGGCATCCCAATAGGATTTTTTCTTCTGAAAATCAACAAACCAACTTCCTGTACTAGACATCATAACAGCCTCTTGATACCTAAAATCAACATCTTCGTCACCAAAGACATCTATACCTAAGGGCTGAAAAAAAATGAGTTTCGTATCTGTTTTAATATTTAATAAAGACTCTTCTACAGTATAACAAATGAAATTTAAATAGTCATTCTGTATATTTTTGATTCGAAGATTTTGTCGAAAACTCAAGTTGTTAGTCCTATAATTCTGATAATTTTTATCAAAAAAATCAGCATCTTCTGGATGTACTAAATGTTCTATGAAATAGTCCGTAGTTTGTACTAATTTATCAGCATTGTACCCCAAATTATCAATAAAAGCAGTTGACCAAGAATCTGAAGGTATAAGGCTTCCTAATTCCCAAAAACCTATATTGAATTTTTTTAGGGTATTTTCAAAAAGTTCGTTTGCTAGCATTACACTTGATTTTCTTGATCTTTAATATCACTTAATTGAAGCCCTAAAGCTTTCGTTGATAATTGAACTTCAATAAGCGAAAGAATAAGTGACACTAGTAAGGCTACTAAGCTAATTCCGAATATAATATGTGCCCAATAACCTGATTGAATGTATAGCAAACCCATGGTGGCTACTGCTCCTAAAAAACTTAAAATCGCTGCTGCCTGCATATTTCTAATCAAATACAATCGTTTCCTCAACAATTTTATTTGTCGAATTATTCGCATATTTTCTTTCTCAATATACTCTTTATGAAGTTGACGAATTAAAGCTGCAATGGCTAAATACCTTGCATTATACGCTAACATAGTCAAAGATATAGCAGGGAAAAGTAATGCCGGGATACTTAAACTAAGTTCCATAATAATACAAAAAAATTAATCATATAAAGATACTGATTTTGTGATATAACGCATTTATTGTTCGTTAAACAGCTAATGAAAAACTATACCTATTTTGTCAACGACGTCAATTTTAAAATTCTTTGGGGAAAATTTCTACTTCTTTTCAAAAGAATTTAGTATTAATTTATTATCAAATCATAAAGTTTGTGAAGACTTTAGTTATTAAAATAAATGTCATCACTTTTTAGTATTTTTGTATAGCTTTAGGGGTGTCTTTGATATGTGCAATACGTAAAAGGACTGAGAATTACCCTTTGAACCTGATGCGGTTGGTACCGACGTAGGGAAAAGTCCGTTTCTTTTTAGAAACCTTCTTTTATATTTCTTTTTACAAAGAAATCCTTTGCGCTAGTGCTCTTTAACATCAAGAAAGCGTTTTAATATTCGGAAAACGAACAACGATGATTCAAGTACAAGTAAATCATGAAACAAAGGAAATCCCTAGTGATAGCCATTTGACATATTTATTACAACAATTGGAAATTCCACTAGATGGTATTGCTGTTGCTGTTAACAATGAAATCATCACAAAAAAAGTTTGGAATAGTACTGTGCTGAATGAAAATGACGCAATTACAATAATACAAGCAACGCAAGGAGGATAAAATTTGCTTTTAGCTATTGGCTTATAGCCGTTAGCTAAGACTCTTTAAATAATAAATTGCTAAAAGCCAAAGGCCAATAGCCAATAGCCGTAAATATGAAAAGTAAAGACACTGCACCAAAAGAAGGACAAATTACTAGAAAACCTTTTCCTAAGTCGAAAAAAATCTATGTTCAAGGAAAACTGCATCCACAAATTAAAGTGGCTATGCGTGAAATTTCTTTGGATGACACTAAAGATTCAATGACGGGGAAATTGACACCTAATGAGCCTGTAACCGTTTACGATACCTCTGGGCCTTATACAGATCCTAACAAGGAAATTAATGTTCACAATGGTATTGAACGTATCAGAGAGCAGTGGATTCTAGATCGTGGTGATGTCGAAGAATTGGATGCATTTACTTCTAAATATTGTAATGAACGTTTAAATGACAAGAGTTTAGACCATATGCGTTTTGACCTGAAGCACAAACCTAAACGTGCAAAAAAAGGGCAAAATGTTACCCAATTACATTACGCAAAAAAGGGAATTATCACTCCAGAGATGGAATATATCGCTATTCGTGAAAATCAGCGAATCGATGAAATGACCGAAATTAGAAAACAACACCCTGGAGAACATTTTGGCGCAGCAATTCCTGCAAAAATAACTCCTGAGTTTGTTCGTGAAGAAGTAGCTAGAGGTCGTGCGGTAATACCATCAAACATTAATCACCCAGAAGCAGAACCTATGATTTTAGGGCGTAACTTTTTGGTGAAAATTAATGCAAACATCGGAAACTCTGCCACTACTTCATCTATTGAAGAAGAAGTTGAAAAAGCCGTTTGGGCGTGTCGTTGGGGTGCCGATAATATTATGGACTTATCTACGGGACAAAATATTCATGAAACTCGTGAGTGGATTGTACGTAATTCACCTGTTCCTGTAGGTACTGTACCAATTTACCAAGCTTTAGAAAAAGTAAATGGTGTGGCCGAAGACTTAACTTGGGAAATTTTCCGAGATACGTTAATTGAACAAGCAGAACAAGGGGTCGATTATTTTACCATCCATGCAGGAGTGTTATTACGCTATGTTCCAATGACTGCTAAACGTGTTACTGGAATCGTTTCTCGTGGAGGATCAATTATGGCTAAATGGTGTTTGGCGCATCATAAAGAAAGTTTCTTATACACACATTTCGAAGAAATTTGTGAAATATTAAAATCCTATGACGTTGCCTTCTCTTTAGGTGATGGTTTACGCCCAGGTTCTATTGCTGATGCTAATGATGAAGCACAGTTTGCGGAATTAGAAACGTTGGGGGAATTAACTCAAATTGCTCGTAAGCACGAAGTTCAATGCTTCATCGAAGGCCCTGGTCACGTACCTATGCACATGATTAAAGAGAATATGGAGAAGCAAATCGAGGTTTGCGACGAAGCTCCTTTTTATACTTTAGGGCCTTTGACCACTGATATTGCTCCTGGTTACGATCACATTACATCAGGTATTGGTGCCGCAATGATCGGTTGGTACGGATGTGCCATGTTATGTTATGTAACGCCTAAAGAACATTTAGGTTTACCAAACAAAGAAGACGTTCGTGTGGGCGTGGTAACCTACAAATTAGCCGCTCATGCTGCCGATTTAGCTAAAGGTCATCCTGGTGCACAGCATAGAGACAATGCTTTAAGTATGGCTCGTTTTGAATTCCGTTGGGAAGATCAATTTAATCTTGGATTAGACCCAGAACGCGCTCGTGAATATCACGATGAAACTTTACCAGCAGCTGGAGCTAAAATTGCTCATTTCTGTTCTATGTGTGGACCTAAGTTTTGTTCTATGAAAATTTCTCAAGAAGTACGTGATTTTGCTGCAGAGAATGACATTGTTGAAAACGAAGTCATCAAAAAAGGAATGGAAGAAAAGTCACAAGAATTTAAAGAAAAAGGAAGCGAAGTTTATTTATAAATATATGTGTATTCCATGCTGTATATTTTATTTACTGCATGGAATATATTGCTGTTCCCCCTGTAAAAACAGCCTAACAATTTAATTTATGATAATTGTTTTTACAGCTGAACATGATCAAAATCATGAGATAGAAAATATCAATCAACTTTTCGAAGAAGGCTTGGAAGCATTACACTTTCGAAAACCACATTTTAATTTTGAAAAATGTGTTGACTTCTTAGAAAAAATTGATGCTTCTTATCATTCAAAAATCATGACGCATCAATTTCATGGACTTACGGAGATGTTTGATTTAAATGGGGTTCATTTCAAAGAAACTTTTAGAAAATCAATAAGTACTAATATTGAAGATTTTGTGCTAATGCTTCAAACTTCGGGTTTCGAAATTTCGACTGGTTTTCATAATGTTGATGAACTAATAGACAATGAATATTTGTATGATTATACATTTTTAAGTCCCGTTTTTGATTCTATATCAAAATTGAATTATCAAAAAAAGGTTTTTGATTTTGAAAAATTGAAACAATGTAATAATAGGGTCATCGCACTTGGTGGGATTCATAAAGAAAATATATCACAAGTTTTTGAAAAAGGGTTCGACGGTGTTGCTGTTTTGGGCAGTATTTGGCAAGCAAACGACCCCATTAAAGCATATAAAGAATTAAAAAAAGCAGGCAGTAATTTATGCTCACTAAGCAATATTGCCATTTAAATTTTGAAAAAAAGACCTTACATACTAAGCATAGCTGGCTTTGACCCCAGTGGCGGCGCAGGCCTTTTGGCTGATATAAAAACTTTTGAAGCTTTAAAGTGTCAAGGGCTTTCGGTGTGCACTGCAAACACCATTCAAACAGACACTGATTTTTTAGCATGTCATTGGATTGATTTTGAAATTATACAAGATCAAATTAAGATACTTTTTTCAAGATTCGATATCGCTGTGGTCAAAATAGGAATTGTAGAAAATTGGAATACTTTACTTAACATTTTACAACTAGTCAAGTCCCTAAATAATAGCCTAACTATTGTCTTAGATCCTGTATTAAGATCCTCAACGGATTTTGATTTTCAAACTGAATTTGACTCAAGTGTTTTCGAAGAAGTTTTAACTCATATTGATCTTTTGACACCTAATTATGAAGAGATTCAACATTTGTATCCGAATAAATCTATTGAAGAAACCATTCAATCTATAAGTGCTAAAACGAATCTTTTACTAAAAGGGGGGCATAATGGAAATCAGAAAGGAAAAGATTTTTTACACACTTTAAATGGAAAAACATATCCCATAAATCCAAAGCTTAAACCTATATACCCGAAACACGGTAGCGGTTGTGTTTTGTCAAGTGCTATCGCAAGTCATTTAGCATTAGGATTTCCGTTATTGAAAAGTTGTTTTAGAGGGAAAAGATTTACTGAAAAGTATCTAGGGAGTAGTAAATCGTTGTTGGGGAGGTTTAAATGAAAAAGCTATAAGCCTTTAGCTATTAGCTGTTGGCAAATAAATTATGAACGAAAAAACACTAAATATAAAGCCTATAGCTAATAGCCAAAAGCCAATGGCTATACAATATATCAGCCAAGGCAAAACTGTAGAGGCGCATATTCAGAATATTGAGAATGTTTGTAAAGCAGGAGTAAATTGGATACAACTTCGTCTTAAAAATATATCGGATCTTGAATATTTGAATGCTGCTAAGAAAGTACGTGTAATTTGTGATACTTATGGGGCTACATTTATCATTAACGACAATATAGGAGTAGCTGGAGAAAGTCAAGCAGATGGAATTCATTTGGGTCTTGACGATGCTTCTCCATTAGATGCTCGAAAACAACTAGGCGAACATGTAATTATAGGTGGAACTTGTAACACACTCCATGATTGTATAAAACGTGCTAATGAAAAAGTGGATTATATAGGTTTGGGACCCTTCCAATTCACAAAAACGAAAGAAAAACTTAGCCCTATATTAGGATTTAAAGGTTATACTGAAATCATCTCGAACCTGAAAAATGAAAATATACATATTCCAATTATTGCTATTGGAGGAATTACCTTAAAAGACATCTCTCAATTAACAGCAACTGGGCTTTCCGGAATTGCAGTATCTGGTTTGTTGAGTGGTAAAAATATTGATGAAACAATCCTTGTAGTTAAGAAGTTAAAGGAAGTTAGTAGGAGTTAAGAATAACCTATGAAAAAGACAAAAACATTCGAAGATATTTTAGCGTGGCAAAAAGCTCATAAATTTGTTTTACTAGTCTACAAGGCAACTAAATCATTTCCTAAAGAAGAAACTTTTGGTTTATCTAGTCAATTCCGAAGAGCTGCTACCTCGATTCCTGCAAATATTGCTGAAGGTTTCAAAAAGACAGGTATAAAAGATAAACTTAGGTTCTTCAATATTGCTCAAGGCTCTTTAGAAGAATGTAGATACTATATACGCTTGTCAAAAGACTTAGATTATATAAAAACCGATGAAGATTTAAAAAATATAATTCAAGAAACTAGCAAACTATTGAATGGATATTGTAGAGTAATTGCAAAAAGCATAACTCCTTAACTTCTTCATTCATAACTACTAAAATTATGTCACTAAAAATCGCAGATAAAACCTTCAATTCACGCCTATTCACTGGAACGGGTAAATTTAGTTCTTCGAAATTAATGGAAGAAGCGCTTGTTGCTTCAGAAAGTGAATTGGTTACTGTAGCACTAAAACGTGTAGAAGTAAATAATCAACAAGATGATATTCTTTCTCATTTAAAGCATAGTCATATCAATTTGCTACCAAATACTTCTGGTGTTCGAGATGCCAAAGAAGCGGTTTTTGCAGCTCAAATGGCTAGTGAAGCATTAGAAACTAATTGGGTTAAACTTGAAATTCACCCTGATCCCAAGTATTTATTACCCGACCCGATTGAAACCTTGAAAGCAGCTGAGCAATTAGTCAAATTAGGTTTCGTGGTTATGCCTTACATACATGCTGATCCTGTATTGTGTAAACGTTTAGAAGAAGTAGGAACACATTGCGTAATGCCATTAGGAGCACCTATCGGAAGTAATAAAGGGTTAAAAACAAATGATTTTTTAGAAATTATTATAGAACAAAGTAATGTACCTGTAATCATCGATGCTGGTATTGGAGCACCCTCACACGCCGCTTATGCTATGGAATTAGGTGCCGATGCTGTGTTAGTAAATACGGCCATTGCTGTTTCTCAACATCCCATTGAAATGGGTAGAGCTTTTAAAATGGCTGTGGAAGCAGGTCGTATGGCTTACGAAGCTAAGTTGGCTCCAGTAAAGCAACATGCGGAAGCTAGTAGTCCGCTTACCAATTTTTTATATTAATAAGCTATTGGCTTTTAGCAATTGGCTCAAAAATGAGAGACTTTAGAAAATATAACGTTTGGCAAAAGGCATATGATTTTTCTTTGAAAATTTATAAACTTACAAATACTTTTCCCAAAAGCGAACTATATGGTTTGATCTCTCAATTAAGGAGAGCATCCGTTTCGATCCCAACAAATTTTGCTGAAGGAGCTGGTAGGTATTCTGATAATGAGTTTTCAAATTTCATAAATATTGCTTCTGGTTCTGCTGCAGAAGTTGAATTTCTTCTAGAGATTTCTAAAGATTTGGAATACATATCTCTGGACGATTTTAAACCTTTACAGCAAGAGCTTTTATCAATTAGAAAAATGCTAAATGCATTGCATATTAAAATAAAAAGAAAATAAATGAAAGCCAACAGCCAACAGCTAACAGCTAACAGCTTAAGGACTTTCAAGTCCGAATTTGACACCTATAATTGGGATCATATTACTAAAGAAATTCATGCCAAAACCGCTCAAGACGTAGAATATGCATTAGCTAATTCGAAACGTACACTTGAAGATTTTAAAGCGCTAATTTCTCCTGCTGCTCGTCCGTATCTAGAGCAAATGGCGCAATTAAGTAGTCAATTGACAAAAAAGCGTTTTGGAAACACGATGCAAATGTATGTGCCCATGTATTTGAGTAATGAATGCCAAAACATTTGTACATACTGCGGGTTTAGTATGACCAACAAAATTCCGCGTCGAACACTGACTGATGATGAAATTTTAAAAGAAGTTGACTTTCTTAAGTCTAAAGGCTATGATCATATTTTATTGGTTACAGGAGAAGCTAATCGTACGGTGGGTGTTCCATACATCAAACAGGCTATAGAGCTTATTAAAGATCGTTTTAGCAATATTACTATAGAAGTACAACCACTAGAACAAAACGAATATGAAGAGCTTACTGAAAGCGGACTATATGCTGTTTTAGTCTATCAAGAAACCTATCATAAAGACGAATACAAAAAACACCACCCTAAGGGACGTAAAAGTAATTTTGATTATCGCTTAGAAACTCCTGACAGACTTGGAAAAGCTGGAGTTCATAAAATTGGACTTGGTGCTTTATTTGGTTTGGAAGATTGGCGTACAGATAGCTTTTTTACCGCATTGCATTTAAAATACCTACAACGCACCTATTGGAAAACAAAATATTCGATTTCTTTCCCTAGGTTACGACCCCATAGCGGAGGATTGGAACCTAAAGTTGAAATGACAGATCCAGACTTAGTGCAAACCATTTGTGCCTTTCGATTGCTAGATGAAGATGTGGAATTATCTATGTCTACAAGAGAAAGCGAGACTTTTAGAAACAATGTAATTAAATTAGGAATAACTTCTATAAGTGCAGAATCAAAAACCAACCCTGGAGGTTACGTTGTAGAACCTCAAAGTTTAGAGCAGTTCGAAATTTCGGATGAAAGACCCACTGAGGATATTGCAGAGATGCTAAAATCTCAAGGTTTTGAAGTCGTTTGGAAAGATTGGGAAGACTGGCAATAAGAAAAATTATATTTAAGACGTAATACGATTTACTTTATATTTATAAAAACTACCATATGGAAACATTAAACTTTATATCAGGACAGGGACTTTTCTTAATTTTGGCTATTGTATTAATTGTAGTAGTATTAATTAATAAACGTAAGCGATAAACTAATGGCTAAAGTAAGAATCACAAAACAGTTTAAATTTGAAACAGGCCATGCCTTATATGGTTATGATGGAAAATGCAAAAATGTTCATGGACATAGTTACAAACTGAATGTTACAGTAATAGGTAGTCCTATTCAAGATTCTTCGAACGTAAAAAATGGAATGGTTATTGATTTTGGTGATCTTAAGAAAATAGTTAATGAAGAAATAGTTGATCTTTGGGATCACTCTACTATTCTTAATAAAAATACCCCCCATATAGAAATTGCCCAAGAACTTCAAAACAGAGGTCACCAAGTTATATTATCAGACTACCAACCCACTAGCGAAAATATGGTGATTGATTTTGCTCATAAAATAAAAAATAAACTTCCTAAAGGAATTGAATTACACTCGGTGCGTTTGTCTGAAACCGATACTTCTTTTGCAGAATGGTTTGCTGCTGATAATTGATATATAATTTTTTAGCGATAGGCGGTAAACAAAACCACAAGTCTTTCAGTTGCTGGAGTACCTGAAGCATAGGTTACCACTAAATCAAATCCATTATTAGTAAAGGCATTTAAACTTGCCCTGATTAAACCCACTTGGTTACCATTTTGATTGCTATAACGCACTCCTATACAATGATTACTCGATGATGATCGACTGATATCATTGATAGAATTTCCGCTTCCTCCAACATATATTGTCTGCTGAGATATGGTATTGTTTGTGTTTTCACGCGCAAACCCATTCATAGAACCAAATGAATTGGCAATTCCACTATTGTTATTTCCAACACCATTATCTTGGTTTAAATTCAGTGCATCTACATTAGCGTGAGCTACAAAACTTACTTGAGTTGGCCTAAAAGGCACCTCTATAATTCTTAAAGGATTTGTAGCTGTAGTTGGCCCTGTGATTTCAAAAACTCCTAAGTATACGTTTCGTGATGTCTGAAACTCAAGCCAGCCCGAATTGGTATATTGAAATACTCTATTGAGGGTAGTATCATAAATTAAACTTCCTAATGCCACGCCCGTAATAGCATTTCTATCACTAGTTGAAGCTGTAGGAAGACCCATTAAAGAATTCGCATCAATCTGAGAAAAAATAGGGAAACTCATTAAGATTACGGCGATTATTAAAAGTTTATTCATAAGAAATATACATCTACACATTTTATGCTTAAGCACTGAATACCAATATAATAATTTCTACAATCAAACTTTAATTAAAATCTATAATTTATGGAGAAGATGAACTATTTAATTTGTAAAACTGTACTTCGTCTATTTCGTAAATAGAGGTTACCACGGGGTCGTAACCTAAATATTGAAAACCAATACGAATATCGCCTGCTATACAATTGCCCTGAATACGTTGTATTAAAGTAACATAGTTGCTGTTGTTTGTAGGAATTTCCAAATCTAGTAGCTGCCAAGCTGTTGTTGACGGGTTGCCATTCCAATCATTCGTGATCCAAATATTTAAGGCTTTTCCGTTATTATTGTCAGTTCTTAGGCGAGTGCTAAACGCTATTTCTTCTATAGTAGTTAAAGAAATTTTTGGTGTTACTAACCAAGCCTCTAAAGGTCTTAAGCCGCTATTTCTAGCAGAAATATCTAACACACGATTATCTATGTTCGGAACTTTACGATCACCCCATTTAATTTCATCTCCTGTGGTATTTATATTGAACCAATCCCTGTTTTCTAATTGGCTGGGGTTGGTGATATCATTAAAGTCTTCAAAAAATAAAAGCGTTTTATTTTCTCGATTAGTAGTTATTTGACAGTCATAGAAATTAGGGTCACAGCGATTCGTATTTGTGAATTGAATATCAGTCGGCTCGTTTATTTTTAAAACATAATTGAACCCATCAAAATCTTTAGTGAGCACTCCTGAAATGATACCACTTCCTATTGGTAGGCTCAACTGAGAAAAATTTGAAAACGTACTTGTACACAATGTCAAGTACGATTGATTGTCACAGTTGAATAATGGCCTAAAGCTATCAAAACGGTCTTCTTTTTCACCTGCAAATGTTTTCCGATTAGGTTGAATAACTTTTCTGTCAAATTGCATATTAGAAAATGATACCAAAACTGACTCTAGCTCATTCGTAATTTCATTTATAGCTATTTTCTTTGGAATGATTTCAGCCATTTCTGGGGTTCTAAAAATCGTATTATCAATGGCTGTAAAAGGTATAGCCACAATTTCATTGTCAGACAAAACACCTAATTTTACTACTCCGCGTTGTTCGCTAATACTAAGCCCTTCTAACCTTATTCTTACTTTAGATCCAAAAGGAAATCGCTGATGTAGTGCCCTTTCATCAATCAATACTTGTATACCAGTAGTGGGATCACTAGGTTGATCTTGAATGAAAAGTTCTTTAAAAAAATTTCCTGCCGCATCATTGGAAATTACATATCCTTCAACAAACTGATCCGCTATATTGAAAGTGATGATTTCTTGAGGAAATTTTCCTGCTACGGGTCTTCTTAAATTTTCTAAGGGTAGTATCGTGCCTTCTGGTAAAGCTTCCCTAATACCACTAGGCACCTCAAAATCTTCTGTGCTACAACATATAAATAGACTCAAAATACTAATAACTAAGGTGATTTTTTTAATCATAATTTTTGTGTGCTAAGTGTCAATTAAAACCTCACATACATATTTAGATAATACGTAGCTCCACGACCTACCCAATAGCGATTTCCAAACAAAGGAAATTGTTGTTTTTGGTCGTTATTCAAAATCCTAAAATTTCCGTTTCGCGCTTGTTCAAAACCACCTGTACGATAAAATGTGTTCAAAATATTTTGCACCCCTAAGGTGAAGCCTAGGTAGTAATCTTTCATTTTCCATGATTTACCTCCTGTAGCATTCCATAGAAAATAAGATGGTAATTTTTCTTGCTGTAATAATTCGCGGGCACGATCTTCTGAATATTCTAAAATAGGCTGGCCATCAATATCGGTGGCAAAACTATCCGTTCGTAGAAACTCTGCTATTGATACAAAACTATCATCAAAGTAATTGAGTTGCGTATTAAACCACCAATATTTCGGATCTCGATAGGTAAAACCTAATCCATAAGCTTGCTGAGGTCCGTTGGCTAATCGGTAATTTTTTAGTCGTGTATCTCCAAAATCAATTCCTTCTTGAAAACTATCAGACACTAGTTTTAAGTTGGGATTATTTGTATACCAATGTTTGCCCAGTGCTGCTGAGACATCAATTTTAAGCGTTTGGGTGACATCGTAATTTAGCCCTAATTCTACGCCTAGATTTTTGGTATTGATACCCGTTACCACTTGTTGTACAAACTCACTGTTGTTAACACGACCTAAACCTGAAATATTCTCTGTAAAAAAGAATCGTACGGAGGTATCATTTTTTTGATCTATTTGGTAGGCTGAAAATCTAAATCGCCATTTATCAAATTGATATCTTAAACTAGCATCTAGTGAAAGTTGCTGCTGATTTGCAAGGTTTTCTACCAAGCTATTACTTTGCCTAACATTTGTAAATATATTTTGAATTGCTGGAGGGTTCTGCCCCCATAAACCCATAAATTGCGCGTACCATTTGTTATTAATGTTGTAAGTGGCTCCCGCTTTTATTTTTGATGCTAAGGAATGGAAATGCTTGCTTTTACCTAAAGAAGCTTCGCCTGTATATGATCCATTTTCAAAAAAACCAGTTCGTGCTGTTGTAATTGAGGTAGCTTCAATAGCACCAAATACTTTCCATTTTTTAATTTGATACCCTAACTGACCAAATGCTGAAATACGATGTGCGTTTATTTGGTAATGATATCTAAACAGATCACCTACTCCGACTACATTATTAGGATTACTCAAGTTATTTTGTGCTTGATTTCCTGTTTCAAAAGCGTTAATATCTAAATAGCCGTTGCCTCCTAATAAATCATCAACCTCTGCAAAGTTTTCACTCTTAAAATTTTGATATGCTATTTTATATTGGAAGTTCATTTTCTTATTTAAAGCAATTTCTCCTAAAGAATTTATAGCCAACGTACGCTCTTTATTTACATCGCTGTAAACGATAAATGCAGAAAGCGGTAAGCTAGTATTTCGTTGATAAAGTGAAGCCCAATCTAGTTGTCCTTCATTCTCTAAAAATTGTTGAGCTAAAAATGCTTTTTCAAAATCTTCATTGCCTTGCTGCAAATAAAAACTAGGTAACCTTTGATAATAGGTAGGATCAGGATTTTGAGAATTTCCAATAAATGTTGTCCCATCTTTAGATAGGCTTCTTCCATTAAATTCTAAACGAGAATTTCGTGTCGTGTTTTCTTGCCAAAAGAAATTATTTTGAATTGTTACCCTTTTGTTAGGTTGCCAATAGTGATTTATCGTAAATGTTGGGGCTGAAATACTTCGGGTTCTACTATTTCTAATGGTATTCTCTTGAAAACCCCATAAAGGATTATACTTTCTACCTTTCAGGCGAATAACTTCATTAGTCAAGGGAGTACTTCTACCTCTTTCGTTTGGTGTAAAATATACACTTGCGTTTAATTGATGATTACTATTTATTGTTTTGTAAATACTAAAAAGACCGCCTAAATGTTTAAAATTTGTTCCGTTTATATAGCCTTCGTTGGCATAAGTGCCCGATAACAAACCACTAAAAGCCCAACCCTTGCTATTAATACCCGTGTTGTAGTTGGCCATAAGCCGACCTTGGTAGGTGCTATTTGTATTTGCAAGCGATACGTAGCCCCCCTTTCTAAGTTTATCGGCATTAAATTGAAAAGCAGTAGTGCCTTGGAGCCCTCCAAAATCATAAGCATTTGCATTTATGTATGGGGTAGTTTCTTGACTACGCATTACCGCATTAAGCCCTGAGATAGTTCCCCATATAAACCTACCGTTAAATAAAGAATTTGTTTTAATTCCATTGATTAAAATGGTGTTTTCACGACTATCCAATCCTCGGGGTCTAAAAAATGCTCCACGCCATTGAAAAGCAACACTATTCCAAAATTGATCTTTACCCGAACTTAATAAGGTTTGGGTTGATTGATTCTCGTTATCATTTAAAAGCACATCTAAATTATCGATTAGTGTAAATTCGGATTGAATGTCATTGATGTTTGGTTCCATCAAAACAGTACCAATATGCAAGGTGTTTTGAGCCTGATTTATAGATACTTGTAAATGAACACTTGAATAATTAATATGAGATATTGTTAAATCATGTTCTCCATAATCTATGTTGCAACTCAACTGATAATGACCATTTTCTTTATATGAAGATTTGCAGTCTACCCCTTCAATCTCAATTTTAGCATTTGAAATAGGGCTTAAGCTAACATCATCCTTCAAATTGAATTCAATGACAATATTTTGAGCATAAGCTAATCCTATTATAAAAAATAACGGTATGTTTATAAACTTTAAAAACATACACGCATATTAGCACAAATTTTCTAAATAAAATGTTAATTTATTGTTATGAAAATCAAGATATTATTAGTGAATTACCTCTTAACAATTAGCTACATAATAGCTCAAAATCCAACATTTAAAGTATTTAGTGTGGCATTTTATAACTTGGAAAACCTATTTGATACAGAAAATAACCCTGACACTTTTGATGATGCTTACACACCAAAAGGCAGTTACCATTGGACAGGAAAAAAACTAGCTACTAAAATCGATAACCTCGCTTTAGCAATTTCTAAAATTGGTTATAATGAGTTAGGGCATCCACCTAATTTTTTAGGCGTTGCAGAAGTCGAAAACATAGGGGTGCTCGAGCTTTTGATTGACCATCCGTTGTTAAAGCCTTTTGATTATGGTATTTCTCATTTCAATAGTAAAGATCGTAGGGGCATTGACGTCGCTTTTCTATATAGAAGAAATCAATTTTCATTAATCAATGAACAGAAACACTTTTTGACACTTACTGATGAAGCAGGCCAACCCATTTTAACTAGGGATCAGTTATGCGTTTCAGGAATTTTAGATGGCGAACCGTTGTATTTTATAATAAATCATTGGCCCTCTAGAAGAGGTGGCGCCAAACGCAGTGCGCCCAAACGTATATTAGCAGCTGAGCTTACCAAAAAAATTACTGATAGTATATATAAAATACATGCGGAAGCAAACATAATCGTAATGGGAGATTTTAATGATAACCCGACCAATATTTCTATAAAAAAAGTATTAAATGCAAAGGCATCAATAAGAAAAACGAATAGTGACGAATTATTCAACCCCTATGAGTTTCACTATAAAAAAGGATCAGGTTCTTTAGGGTTTCGTGATAAATGGTACTTGTTTGATCAAATTTTGGTGTCATCTTCTTTAACTGATACTATCGGTTGGCAATACCTTAAGTCTAATATTTTCAACCCTTTGTTTCTTCAAAATAAAAAAGGAAAATACAAAGGTTATCCTAATCGTAGTGCTGGAAATAAATTTGGATTTAGCGACCACTTTCCTGTATATATGTTACTAGGTAAAAAAGTAAAATATTAAATTTACTACAAAACAACAGTGATGCCTATACAAGGACCTTTCAATTTAAATAAGTGGTTAGAGGAAAATAGAGATTTATTAAAACCACCTGTAGGGAACAAAAATTTGTACATCGATTCGGGCGATTATATCGTAATGGTCGTAGCTGGACCCAATGCTCGAAAAGATTATCATTATAATGAAACTGAGGAATTATTTTATCAATTAGAAGGTCAAATTGAAGTGCATATTCA
>JAHDEF010000171.1 GCA_020628975.1 Aquimarina sp.
TTGGAAAAGTTTGGGGGATCAAAAACATTCAGGAACTGAAAGATTATTGTGAGTAAGCTAGACCTATTCAACCACCAACATTCTAGTAAATATAACGCCTTTATCAGCATGCACCGCATTCAAGACATAAACCCCTGTGCTCCAATCAGATAAGTCACAATACCCCTCTTTTGTAATTCTAGCAACTAAACTTCCTATACCGTTATAAATTTCCAAATGGGTTTGAGGAGGCATTCCCTTAAAAAATACTCTATCCGTAGTCGGATTAGGAAAAATTCTAAAGTTATACTCCAACTCACTATTAGTAGATAAAAGAATTTCAAAATCGACTGTGTCAATACATCCATTTTTATCTTCGACGTAAACAGTATAAAGTTTTTGCTCCAAATTCTTAAATGAGTTTTCGATTTGGTAACTTAGACCATCCAATGAATACTGGTATGGCGTCGTTCCTCCAGAAGCACTTAACGTAATAGTTCCTTCAGTAGAATCTAAGTTAGAAATTTCTAACTCCAATAATTTTGGTTCCTTAATCGTAATAGTAGAAGATACTCCCATACATCCTGATGAATCCTTTGCCCAAATAATATAATCTCCAGAAGATAAATCTTGAATAACATTGCCCAAATCTATCATACTTGAATCTAAACCATATAGAACAGGACCTAAATTACCTGTGGCTGAAACAGAAACCGAACCATCTTGATAAGAAAAACAGCTTACATTTTTAAGAGAGTCTATGTTTACATCTATTTTAGAAGCAATTTGTATTGATTCTGGATCCCCAAAATCTGGACAACCTCCACCTCCTCTTATATTATATTTGCTGGATTTGGTTTGATCATAAATTAAGAAAGTCCCTTCTTCTGTACTATCTATAGCTAAATTCGGATCTTCTGCATCATATAAAAACCAATAATAAGCATCATTCAATTCTGTTGAATTTTGTATCGTAATGGTTGCTGTGTCATTGTAACATAGAATAGAATCAGTATACGTTACGACTGGTTTATTAGCTGTTTCACAAGGTACGGTAATTTTCCAAAGTTCAGCTCCTAACGTATTATCATCTGCCTGAAAGTAAAGAGCGTTCCCCATTACAGTTAAATATGATGCACCTGAACCATTTAAAGTGTCTAAGTCAATAAAATATGTACCAGTATCTGTTCCATCTGATCTCCAAAGTTCACTCCAGTTTATACCATCTGAAGCTCGAAAATATAATGTCCCATAAACATCAACCATGTAATCGATAGATGAACCCGTTGGACCCAGGTAAATATCCTTAACCATCTTCGCTCCCTCGTCTAGTTTTTTTAGGTCTATAGTCCATAACTCCCTTCCGTGTAACGAGTCTTCTGCTGTGAAATACAATCTGGATTTAGACTTAACTAGATTTCGAGGATATCTAAATCTATAAGGCATTCCTGAAGGGATTTCAAATAAAGGAGTACTCAAACCTCTATAGCCAAATAACTTGCTTCCAGAATAATCATTTCGTGCCGCAAAGAACATAATATCGTCAACAACGGTCAGATAACTCGGATTCGATGACTCACTACCGCCAAAAATATTAACGGCCATATTTGTGTTTTCTTCATCACCTGTTGTATAACAAAGTTCTATGCCTTCATCACCAATACCCCCTGGAAAATATAGGCTACCATCAAACCTGCAGAATTCTGAAATTTTATTGCGTATTTGACGAACAATCAAAGCGTCAGTACCATTAGATTTATACAACCAAAACGCAGATCCATCGAACAAAGAAAAATACAATTGATCGTTTAATATTCCGAATGCATCTGGTCTGCTACTAAATCCACCTGTATGTAAATCTATCAAATTAGTGCTGGATACACCCTCTGTGTAAAAAATCTCATCATCGTTGATGTTATCCAAAATACCAGTAAAATAGTACTTACCTTTAAATGAAGTGTAATTGTAATTATATGGCTCCTGATAATTAAACCCAGTAAACGCTATTTTATTAGTGGAGAAACTACCTATTGTTGTCTGCCAAAGCTCTTGCCCATTGGCAATAAAATAAAGTTTATTTCCTGCTGAATGAAGCTTGGTTGGGCCATAGCCGTAATCAAATTTTTTCACTTTTTTAGTACTAGCCGAATCACCTTTGCTCATCCATAACTCTCCGTCATTATACAAACCGTTAGCCCTGAAATAGAGCATGGAGTCACCAACCGAATAAAGGTCCTGCGGATGAGAAGAAGCCGTATTTAGACTAATATTTTTCAACATTACGGTTCCTTCTGTAGTACCGTCAGTAACCCAAAGTTCCTCACCGTTTTCATTCTTAGCTTTAAAAATCACCTTACCAAAATATTCGATGAGTTGCTGCGGGTTCGAGCTTTTATATCCACGGTAGATATCTTTTAATAAAAAGGTTCCACTGTCTGTAAGGTCACTAATCCATAGTTCATCGCCTTCTTCAAAAGTTCCGTTAAACGCTTGAAAGTATAACATGGAATCAACATATAAATATTCCTCTGGTCCTGAATTTCCTGAGTTTGGGTTAATATCCTTTATCATTATAAGCGAATCTTCAGTAGGTAGGTACTTCCACAATTCACGGCCTAATCCATTATCGACAAATGAAAATACCAACGTAGAATCCGCAGAATAAAGTTCCCCCGGGTAATAAGTTGAAGAGTCTAAAATGATTCCTGTAGAGTCGTTTAAAGGGTTAAGTCTCATAAATTTTGCATAACCCGCATCATTTAAACCCGCTAAATAAATAAAATCCAAATGTGATTTTGCCGTAGAAACACCATTCTCGGAGCCAGTTCTCATTTCGTAACGCAAATATGTAGTTTCTTCAGTACCCCCTGTTACCCATAATTCAGTACCATGAATACCATCATCTGCCAAAAAGTAAAGACTATCACCATGTATAAAGAAATTTTCTATTTGGGAATTAGCGCCTACTGTATCAATGTCCTTTATCAAATAAGTGCCCAATACGGTTCCATCAGTTACCCATAATTCATGGCCTTGGGAAAGCGTATTTCTACTAAAATACATCTTACCATTAAATAAAATCCTATTTCCAACACCGATACCATCTGGTCCGGGAGTAAAATCATCCAATAAAACGGTCCCTGATTCAGTTCCATCTGAGACCCAAAATTCCATTCCATAAGTTTGATTATTGGCTAATAACAGCAGTTTAGCATTAATTTCTAACAAAGGAACTGGAAAGGAAGACCAATTGCCTGGTTGAATGTCTTTTACCATATGAGTTCCAGAACTGGTTCCATCTGTAACCCATAATTCGTGCCCATGTACACCGTCTGTGGCATTAAAGTATAGTTTTCCCTGATACGGAACAAAACCAGAAGGGAGAGAGCCTTGATACCCTATATTAATGTCCTTTAGCATACGAGTTCCTTCTGATGTTCCGTCCGTTACCCAAAGTTCTTTTCCATGAATTCCATCTCCTGCTTCAAAATAGATTAAGCTATCTTTCTTAAAAAGATAAAAATGATCTATATTATAATCCGTATCGTCAAACGTATTTATATCCAAAACCAATTCGGGAGTCTGAGCAACTAAACTACCGGGATAAGCAAAAAAGATTTGCACCACTAAGAATAATAGTGCACGATAAGAAACCGTAAAATTCATTGATCTTGACATAAACATACACCCAACATGCTTGGTAAAGTTAGTTTTATTTCAGTACTAATCAAAAGCTTAATCTTATTCTAATTGTATTATATAGGGTGTTTTAAGCTGAACTACATACTATTAAGTTTTGGAGAAATATTCAGAAATTTAAGTTCTATTGTGAATAGCAATACCAAACAACAATCTGATTAAACAGATAGATTACAAAAACATTTCTAACTACCTTTATGGCTAGATGTTCTGTTGGTCACAAAAAATCAAAGGCTTTTTAGTTATAACAACACTTCTAATTTGTTGTTATGCAAACGCTTCTAATTCATCAAAACTGGATAGTCTCAACTTGACTATTCGAACTATGGACGCGAGCAATGAAAAAGCAGATGTGTTAGTTCAAATAGCTTCAGTATACAGTCAGCAAGAAA
>JAHDEF010000172.1:0-614 GCA_020628975.1 Aquimarina sp.
ACGGATCGCTACTTCTTCTCGTTTCTTTTCGACTATTTTATCTAGTATATTCATTTTAATTCGCTTTGCGAATTGCTATCAGCTATTAGCTGTCAGCTATCGGCTTCTTTTTATTATTTGTCAGTCTTAATACTAATTACTTAATACTTTATACTAAGAAATAGCTTGTACTTTCTTTAATACTTTTAATCCCTTTCCTCCCAAAAGACTCTCCTTTGCTTTTTCAAAGCCTTCAATAGGAGTTAAGCCTTCAACAGTAGCAATTGCCATTCCGGCATTTGCGCAAACTACATTATTTTGTTGTGGTGTTCCTTTTCCGTTCAAGATGTTCATAAAAATCTTTGCCGAAGCTTCTACTGAATTTCCGCCAACGATATCAGATTGCTTGTGAGCAGAAACTCCAAAATCTTCAGGAGTTAACATAGCTTCAGAATGTCTAGTAATCGTTTTTGTTTTTCCTGTCAAGGAAATTTCATCATAACCATCTAACGCGTGTAGAATGGTGAAGTTTTTATTCCCGTTTTGATATAAATACCCGTACATACGTGCTAATTCTAAATTAAACACTCCTACCATTTGATTGGTGGGAAATGCTGGGTTCACCATAGGTCCTA
>JAHDEF010000172.1:624-4070 GCA_020628975.1 Aquimarina sp.
ATGGTGAAGTTTTTATTCCCGTTATAAATACCCGTACATACGTGCTAGTTCTAAACACGCCTACCATTTGATTGGTGGGAAATGCAGGATTTACCATAGGTCCCAACATATTGAAAAATGTTTTTACGGCTAATTCTCGTCGAATCGGGGCTACATTTTTCATTGCAGGGTGAAATAACGGAGCATGTAATACACAAATTCCTGTTTCGTCAATACTTTTTCTTAAGAAGTCTTTATCATTACTGAATTTAATACCAAGGTGCTACATAACATTAGAGCTTCCGCATTTAGAAGAAACCCCGTAATTACCGTGTTTGGTAACTTTGATACCTGCTCCAGCTGCCACAAATGATGAAAGTGTTGAAATATTAAATGTATCTTTTCCGTCGCCACCAGTTCCACACAAGTCAATAGGATTATACTCGCTAAGGTCAACAGCGACACAGAGTTCTAACAAAGCATCTCGAAATCCTTCTAATTCGGAAATCTTAATACTACGCATCATATACACGGTAAGAAAAGCAGCAATTTGACTTTGATTATATTCCCCATTGGAAATATTTACCAAAATCTGCTTAGCTTCTTCTTTACTAAGTACCTCGTGATTGATTAAGCGGTTTAAGATATTTTTCATTTTGTCGGCTTTGCCGTGGCTATCAGCTATCGGCTGTTAGCTATCAGCTTTTTTATTAATGCTATAATATAAATTGTGTCATGCTGAACTTGTTTCAGCATCTCATACTTTTATTTTCTTTATGAGACTCAGAAACAAGTTTAGGTTTACTAAACTTAAATTAAAAATATATTTTAAAGTTAAATGTGCTTCCAATAGCGAAGCGGTCTAATATCTAATATCTAGTTATTAACCCAATTCTCTAACATCTTCATACCATCAGGTGTCAATACTGATTCAGGGTGAAACTGCACACCACGTACATCATATTCTTTATGACGTAATGCCATTACTTGTCCATTTTCATCGATAGCGGTAATTTCTAACACATCAGGAAAATTTTCCTTAGCTACAACCCACGAATGGTAACGCCCTACATCGAATGATTTTTCTAGTCCCTTAAATATCGTAGTATGATCAACTACAGTTTCTACGGCAGTAGCCACACCATGATAGACTTTGTCTAGATTTCTTAGTGTTCCCCCATAAACTTCACCGATAGCTTGTTGGCCAAGGCATACACCAAAAATACTTTTGGAAGCACCATATTTCTCAATAATTTGCTTTAACAAACCAGCTTCATCAGGAATACCAGGGCCTGGAGAAAGTAAAATTTTATCAAAAGCAGCTACTTCATCCAAGGTGAGTTGATCATTACGCTTTACGATTACTTCACAACCCAAATCCTCTAAATAATGGACAAGGTTATATACAAATGAATCGTAATTATCTATAACTAAAATTTTTTTCATTCTTTCAGCTTTTGCTGAGGCTGTCAGCTTATTTGGTATTAAGTAAAAAATATTAAGTATAAAGATGTTTCTATATATTTATTCTTTTTACTTTAATTGTTAATTTCTCTTGTTTTTGTAGCACTAAGTCTTGATACTGTCTACTTAATACTTTATACTATTTAAATTGATTTCGCTAACTCCAATGCTTTGGTAAGCGCACCTAATTTATTATAAACTTCTTGAAGTTCGTTTTCTTCAACACTATCGGTTACCAAACCAGCACCTGCCTGCCAATGTAATTGATGATTTTGACTTAAGAAAGTTCGAATCATAATAGCATGGTTAAAGTTGCCTTTAAAGTCCATAAAACCAATAGCTCCTCCATAAAAACTTCTGTTTATAGTTTCATACTTTTCAATCAATTGCATGGCCATATGTTTAGGAGCTCCACTTAAAGTTCCTGCAGGAAATGTATCGGCAACCACTTGCATGGTCAAACTATCAGCATATTTGTTACCAGTCACTTTACTAACCAAATGAATAACATGGCTGTAGAATTGAACTTCTCGGTAACTTTCCACATTAACATTATTTCCGTTACGACTTAAATCGTTTCTGGCTAAATCTACAAGCATTACATGCTCGCTATTTTCTTTAGGATCTTTAGAAAGTTTTTTGGCTAATTCAGCATCTTTTTCATCGTCCCCTGTTCTTTTGAAAGTTCCCGCAATAGGGTGAATTTCGGCTACACCATCGTCAACAACTAATTGCGCTTCAGGTGAGCTTCCGAAAATTTTAAAATCGCCATAATCAAAATAGAATAAATAAGGAGAAGGGTTTACGCTTCTCAACGCACGATACACGTTAAATTCGTCGCCTTTAAATTCTTGAGAAAATCTTTTAGAAAGTACCAATTGAAAAACATCCCCACGTTGACAATGTTTTTTAGCAATACTTACATTCTTCTTAAAAGTTTCATCATCTATATTACTAGTCGTTTCACCAATAGTATCGAAACTATATGTGGCAAAATTCTTTACCTGAATTAAAGATTCAATTTCATCAACATTATTTTTTCCGTCATAAGAATGAGAGAAAATATAAGCTTCATTATTAAAATGATTAATAGCAATAATGTTTTGATACACGGCATAATAAATATCAGGAATCGCTAATTTATTAGGTTTTACAGTAATTTCTACATCCTCGAAATAGCGGACAGCATCATAAGCAATGTAACCAAACAAACCATTGTTGATAAATTTAAAATCTAAATCCTCCGAATTGAATTGCTTGCCAAATTCTTCTATCGTTAGTGGGATATTGGTATCAGATGTAATTTCTGATATAGTATTGACACCATCAGGAAATTGTGTTTCAATTTTTTCATCAGCAATTTTTATGCTAGCAATTGGGTTGAAACATATATAGGAAAAACTATTATCCGTACCGTGATAATCGCTGCTTTCTAACAATAAACTATTAGGAAATCGATCGCGAATTTTAAGATACACACTTACCGGGGTAATAGTGTCAGCTATAATTTTCTTGTAAAAACTTTTTGATTGGTAACTCATGGCACAAAATATGTGTTCAAACTACTGATTTTTGATACTTATAGGATTTAAAAAAGGTTTGCCGTGTGCGACAAACCTTTATAAATTATAAATAGCGGTGACACAACACGATTACTTTCGTATTGAACTCCACCAACTTTTATTTCCAAATAAAATCATAGGTCAAATTTATATATTTTTTTACTTTCGAAAAAATTATTTCAAAATATAAAATAATGAGACAAGATATTGATCAAGATGAATGGCTAGAATTATTAGCAAATGATGAAAATGCAGTCATTTTAGATGTACGAACCGATGGCGAAGTAGCTGATGGTTATATTGAAAATATGGTTCAAATTGATTTCTTACAAGGGCAACAGTTTTTAGATGAAGTAGAGCAATTAGATAAAACCAAAAATTACTACATCTATTGTCGCTCAGGAAATAGAAGTGGCCAAGCCTGCGATATTATGGAACAGT
>JAHDEF010000173.1 GCA_020628975.1 Aquimarina sp.
AACATTAATCCGAAAAAGAAAATAGTTAAGAATGGCGTCCACATCGTATAATCAGCCGTTACAAAACCTGTAGTTGTTACAACTGCTAAAATTTGAAAAATAGCATGTCGAAACGCACTTTCAAATTCTCCCCAAACCATAGGATGATCAATTGATGATTTGGAAGCATCTGCTTGATAATATACAATAAGTCCCACCATTATAGTAAATCCTAAAATATATTGCGCATAATAACGAAATTCTTCATCTTCCCAAACACGTCTTAATTTCCCTTTAAATAAAAAATAACTCAACACAAAATTGGCACCCGCTAAAAACATGAATACAATGATAATCCATTGTATCCAAGGATTATCATTCCAATGTGCTACACTAGCATTTTTTGTAGAAAAACCACCTGTCGAAAGGGTGCTCATGGCGTGGTTAAAAGCATCAAAAAAACTCATCCCTGCAATTTTCAACAAAACCGTCTCTATGGCGGTATAACCTATATAAATTAACCAAAGGCGTTTAGCTGTATCGGTAATTCTGGGGTGAAGTTTATCGGCACTTGGCCCAGGGGCTTCCGCCGCAAATAGCTGCATACCTCCCACTCCAAGCAACGGCAAAATAGCAATAGCTAATACTATAATCCCCATTCCACCAATCCAGTGTGTTAAGCTTCTCCATACAAGTACTCCATTAGGTACACTTTCAATATCATCTAAAATGGAAGCTCCTGTAGTAGTATAACCTGAAATGGTTTCAAAAAAAGCATTTGTAAAATTTGGTATCGAGCCTGTAAATAGATAAGGTAATGTCCCACTAAGCGACATAAAAATCCACCCGAAAGTCACCACTATGTATCCTTCACGTTTTCCTAGATCTTTTTTTTCATGATCTTTTGTTTGAAACATAAAAATCAAGCCCAAAAACATAGTTAGCAAGGCCGATAACGACATTTCGATGCCTACACCATCATCATAAGCAAAGCTAAAAATAGTGGCTATAAACATAAACCCGCCATTACACAGCAAGAGTAAACCTAATATGTGGAATATGATTTTGTAGTTAAGTCTTGGCATTAGGCAAATAATTTTTCAATCTGAGCGATAGCTTTAGGTAAACAACAAATTACCACTTTATCATTGGGTTTAATCACAAAATCGCCCAAGGGTATGATACCTTTAGCATCGCGAACAACGCCCGCAACTGTAGCATTTCTCGGAAAATCTATATCTTTAATTTTAGAATTTACTACCCTTGTTTTTTCTTTCACCTGAAATTCTAACAATTCGGCATTCATATTGGTCAATTTAGTCATTGCCAAAACTTCACCTCTTCTGATATATCTAAAAATACTATTTGCCGCTAAAAGCTTTTTATTTATTAAGGTGTCTACACCGATGGAATGTGAGAGTTGAAAATAATCGATATTTTCTACCAAAGCGATGGTTTTTTTAACCCCTTTAGATTTCGCTACTAAACAAGATATAATATTGGTTTCTGAATTCCCCGTAACGGCAATAAAAGCATCCATATCATGAAGATTTTCTTCTTCCAATAACTCTACATTTCTACCATCACCTTTTATAACAAGGGCCTTTGGTAGGTTGTCAGCCAAGTCGAAAGCTCTATCTTCTAAACGCTCAATAAGTTTTATGTTGAATTTTCTTTCACAAAGATCTGTAGCAGTGTTAAAACCAATTTTACTACCTCCTAAGATCATCACATCTTTAATTTTTTCCTTCTCTTTACCTATCGATTTACGTAAAGGTTCGACTCCTTCGGGTGTCGTAATGAAATAAACTAAATCACCTTCCTTAAACAACGTATTTCCCCTCGGTATTATCGTAAATGATGTACTTTCCCGCTGAATTGCTAAAGGCATAAATGTAAGATCTGGCACTAACTTTGCCGCATCTTGTACTGATTTTCCTACAAAAGTGGCATTTTCTGTTAATGTGGTACCTACCATAATTAAAGCGCCTCCTTCAAATTGATAAGTTTCTGTAAAAGCTGACTGATTAAGTAGTAAACTTATTTCATTTGCCGCTAATAATTCGGGAGAAATTAATTCATCAATTCCAAATTTTTTGAAACCTATCAGTCCCTTATTACTTATGTATTCTGTATTAGAAATTCTGGCTATAGACTGTTTTGCACCCAATTCATTAGCTAAAACACAAATAGTAATATTAGCCGCTTCGTATCCCGTTACCGAAATAATTAAGTCAGCCGTATTTACATTTGCTTTTTGTAGGATACTTATAGAAGTAGCATCTCCCTTTACCCCTTTGATATCTAAATGGTTTTCGGCGTAAGTAAGGGACTCTGTATTTGTATCTATTAACGTAATATCTTGCGATTCGTAGGATAATAGCTTTGCTAAGTGAAAACCAACCTCCCCTGCTCCTGCAATAATTATCTTCATTCTATAATTGTTTAAAAAACTTGAAAAACACTTTCTGCTATTCAAGAAACGTATTGAAACACATAGAAGAAAACGGTTTCAAATACTTAACAAATGTATGCATAAATTATAACGCTTGTATACCTGTAAAATATTATTCCTTAGAAGTGAAACCCCTATATTTGCGCAAAGCTTTATGGAATGCAAGAAAAAGTAACACCCTACCAAAACTCAAAAGATTCTAAAAAAAAGCAAGTAACTACCATGTTCGATAATATTTCAGGTAGTTATGACGAATTAAATCGTGTGATTTCGCTAGGTTTAGATATTAAATGGAGAAAAAAAGTGGTGGCTTTAGTTGCTGAAATTCACCCAGAAAAAATACTCGATGTAGCTACAGGTACTGGTGATTTAGCCATCAATTTGGTAGATACGGGAGCCAAAGAAATAATTGGGTTAGATATTTCGAGTGGTATGCTAGAAATTGGTCAAAAAAAAGTAGTCCACAAATCTCTCGATCATAAAATTAGTATGGTATTAGGCGACGGTGAGCGCATTGATTACCCTGATAATCACTTCGATGCTATTACGGTTTCGTTTGGGGTGCGAAATTTCGAAAATCTAGAAAAAGGCTTGTCTGAAATTTTTAGAGTATTAAAACCAGGTGGTATTTTTGCAGTGTTAGAAACCTCTGTTCCTCCTAAATTTCCTTTTAAACAAGGCTATTATTTTTACTCGAATACTATATTACCTGTGGTAGGAAAATTATTTTCGAAAGACAAAGGAGCTTACACCTATTTAAGTAAAAGTGCAGCTGTTTTTCCTTATGGAGAGGAATTTAACAATATTTTGCGTAAAATTGGGTTTATAAATGTGGAAGACCGACCTCAAACTCTTGGAGTGGCTACGATTTATACCTCAAGTAAATAAACATGGTAAAAAAAATTCTTTTTTTAATCCTTTTTAGTGCCTTTGTTTCTCAAGGAAACGCTCAGGGGATTTTCAATTTATTTTCAAAAGACAAGCTTTTGAATCGTCAAAATCACGATAAGAAAAAATACCGCTGGGGATACTATTTAGGGTTAAACTCTTTAGACTTTAATATTGATTACGTAAAAAACAGAGCGTTACTTCCTGCTGAAAGTCAAGATATCGAAATCACGAAAAACACTGGTTTTAATGTAGGCCTTATCGGTAACCTTAGGATCAATGATTATTTAGATATTAGGACCGAGCCTGGGGTGGTTTTTAATGATAGACAATTTTTTTATCCTAATATTGAAGGAACTGAAAATGATAATGTAAGAGATTTAAAAGCTACTTCTGTATACATCCCCTTACTTGTAAAATTTTCTACAAAACGGTTGAATAATTTTAAACCATTTATTACGGCAGGAGTTTCAACCATGATTAACCTTTCTAGTAACGAAGACAATCCTGACGATAATTCTGCTGGTCAATTTCGAATGAAAACGAATTCTTTTAACTACGAACTTGGTTTTGGAATCGATTTCTTTTTACCTTATTTCAAATTTACACCTACAATACGTGGCGTTTGGAGTATAACGGATGAATTAGTTCGTGATGCTGATAAAAATAGCCCTTATACCTCACCTATTGAAAAATTAGCGACTACCGGAGTCTTTTTAAATTTTATATTTCAATAACAAGCCTT
>JAHDEF010000174.1 GCA_020628975.1 Aquimarina sp.
AATTTACCTTCAATATCTTTCTTTAATTGCTTGGGTAAGGTATTTACTTCTAAAAAATCTCCGAAACGTTGTTTTTTTACAGTGTTCTCAACTTTTTTATATACGTTTTTATCATTGCTGTACTCATAACTTTTATCGAGCACCCCTTTTTGGTAAATCCAATCGAGTTTTTTGCTTATATAATTATAAACTTCTTTGTTATTAAGCGTAGAATCTGAAAAGATTTCAGCATACGTTTCTTCTAATCTGGCTTTTACTTGTTTTGGTTCAGTAATATCTACATCAAAATAAGGTGTAGCATTACTACGAAGTATTTCTTTTTCTTTTTGAATGTCTTCATCTGACTTTAAAATTCCAAAATCAAACGGCGCATATAGGTTTTCGTACTGCCAAGGCTTGCCTTCACTAAATTGATACTTAAATTTCCCTTTTTTAGGAAACATATATACCATTAAAACAGTAGCTACTATAAAAATGAAAATTTTATATATAAAGGGTTGCTTTAAGTATAACGTATTTTTAAAATCACTCATATAACGCAATTTAAAACAATCCCTTTAGTTATTTAAGCTTGTAATGACTTAAAGTTTCTCAAAATTTATTGGCCAATAATAATGAAGTAAGCTTATTTTATTTTCTGTATATTTAGAAATATGACTAATAAAACACAAACTAAAGTAGCTATACTTAGCGCTCAGCGTACTCCAATAGGTTCTTTTTTGGGTAGTTTATCAAATCAATCTGCAACTGATTTAGGTGGATACGCTATTAAAGCTGCTTTAAATGATGCTAAAATCAACCCTGTAGAAGTTCAAGAAGTTTTTATGGGACACGTTGTGAATGCCAACTGTGGTCAAGCTCCTGCAAAGCAAAGTGCTTTAAAAGCAGAAATACCCAACAATGTACCCTGTACAGCCATAAATAAAGTATGTGCAAGCGGGTTAAAAGCTACCTTACTAGGCGCCCAAAGTATTTTGCTAGGTGATTGCGATGTAGTAGTAACTGGAGGCATGGAAAGCATGAGTCAAATTCCACACTACGCATCTCTACGGAATGCTACAAAATTTGGAAACGCTACGTTTGTTGATGGACTTTTACACGATGGGTTGACCGATGCTTTTGATGGAAAATCAATGGGGCAATTTGCTGACTTATGTGCTGAAACTTATAAAATTAGTCGCCAAGCACAAGATGATTATGCTATCGATTCTTACAAGAAAGCTACCAAAGCTTGGGAAGACGGAAAATTTGCTAATGAAGTTATTCCTATATCAATTTCTCATAGAAAAGGCGAAACCATTGTAAATAAAGATGAAGAATTTAAAAATGTTTTTTTTGACAAAATACCTCTCTTAAAACCCGCATTTTCTAACGAAGGTACCGTTACTGCTGCCAATGCATCTACGTTAAATGATGGCGCAGCCGCTTTAGTACTTAGTTCTACAACTTATGCTAAAACACACCATTTAAAACCTTTGGCTTACGTAATTAGTTATGCTGATGCTGCTCAAGAACCCAAATGGTTTACCACAGCGCCTTCCCTAGCCTTACCCATTGCCTTGAAAAAAGCCAATTTAACTATTGATGAAATTGATTTATTTGAAATTAATGAAGCCTTTGCTGTTGTTGCTTTAGCGAATCAGCAAAAAATGAATATTCCTTCAGAAAAATTGAATATTTATGGAGGAAGTGTGGCACTTGGTCACCCTTTAGGATGTTCTGGTGCTAGAATTTTAACTACTTTAGCGCACGCGTTGAAAAACGAAAATGGTCGGTACGGTGCAGCAGTAATTTGCAATGGTGGCGGGGGTGCATCGGCTATTATAATTGAAAACCCTAATTATAAGATTTAGTCTTTTTATAGTCCTTAATTTCTATGCAATACGGAGTAGCGTTTTTAAGTGTTTCTGCATTAAGGGAATCCCCTTCTGACACGGCTGAACAAGTAACACAAGTTCTTTATGGCGAATTATTTAAAGTAGTAGAAGTTCGTAAGAAGTGGAGCCGTATTCGATTACACCTAGATAAATACGACGGCTGGATAGATAATAAACAGTTTAAGTTTATTGATGAAGAAGCTTACAAAAGGTTGATACTAGAAAAACCTAAATTAGTTACTGATTTGGTCGATTTTATACAATTACCTAATCAGCAATTATTACCTATTACTATAGGTGCTAGCTTAAATAGTATCGAATTATTAGACCATGCTTTTGAAGGCAATTTTATTCAAGAAAGGCAACCTAAGGCCAAAATTATTGAAACAGCCCTTACCTATTTAAATACACCATATGCTTGGGGCGGGAAAACACCATTCGGTATAGATTGCAGTGGATTTACACAAATGGTTTATTTATTAAATGGTCATTTATTAAAAAGAGATGCTTCATTACAAGCCAATCAAGGTGATGCCTTAAGTTTTATTGAAGAAAGCACTCCTGGTGATCTTGCCTTTTTTGATGATAATGAAGGCAATATTACACACGTAGGAATTATAATGGAAGATCATTATATTATTCACGCCCACGGCCAAGTACGCATTGACCGTTTAGACCATACAGGAATTTTTAATTTAGAAAAGAAAATACACACCCATAAATTACGAGTGATTAAAAAAATTATCAAAAGATAATATCTGATCAAAAAATACTCAGCTAGCTGAAAATTATATTTTTGTTAGCTCACCAAAGCACTATGAAAAGCTTTCAATAGCCAAAGCATAACTTTGTAAACCGAATCCTAATATGACTCCTTTAGCATTTGGTGAAATGTAAGAGTTATGTCTAAATGCTTCTCTAGCAAAAGTATTCGAAATATGGACCTCAACCACAGGTGTTGTTACGGCTTTTATGGCATCGCCTATTGCTACTGAAGTATGCGTGTAAGCGGCTGCATTTAAAACAATTCCATCATAAACGCCTTGTGATTTTTGAATTTCTGTCACTAAATCACCTTCATGGTTCGACTGCTTATACGCTAGTTCTATGGCAGGAAACTTTTCCTTAAGCACCTCGAAATAATCTAAAAAAGTAGTACCTCCATATATTTCAGGTTCTCTAGTTCCTAATAAATTTAAATTGGGGCCATTTAAGATCAGTAATTTCATTTTTCAAAATTTGTTAAACAAATGTAGCTAGATAAATTATAGGCAACAAAAAACCGAAAGCGATTTCTCACTTTCGGTTTATTCTATTTATCTATCAGATTTTAAAATCGGTACCCAACTGATACAATAAATCCATTTTCTTTTACATCGCCATCTTCAACAATATCCGTTATTCCTAGTTTATAACGTGCTTGCGCAAATATGCCGATTACAGGAAACTTATATTCTAAGCCTGCTAAAGCATCAAAATTTAAAGTTTCAAAATCAGCTTCTACTTGACCTTGTGCATCATCAAAATCTGAACCTGCATCAATTCGCAATTGTGGTCCTAAATTGATTCGCAAACCTGGCACTAATTTATATGTAACTAACAACGGCACATCGACAGTTGAAAAAGTAAAAGCATCTTCAACGTCTGAAAAACTGTATACTAGTTCGGGCTGAATTCCAAACTTTTTACCCAGTGGCACATGTAACACTACACCGGCATGAAAACCTGTAGCGTCATCAATATCAACATCGGTGTCGAAATTCGTAAAATTAGCACCTGCTTTAAAACCAAAAGAGGGCTTAAGCTGAGCATTTATGGCCGTTATTCCCATAATACTTAAAGCGAAAAGAGCTATTATTTTTTTCATAGTTTAAATTTATTTTTCACTAATGTAATAATTAAACTTACTATAGCTAATAACTATAAATATCTTTGAATAATTTTAACATCAAAAACAAAGCATTTAATTGAAGTGGAATCAATATATAGTAGATTATACGCATTTTCTAAAATTCGAGCGTGGGTTATCTGAAAATAGTATTTCGGCATATCAAAGAGATGTTTTAAAATTGACAAACTATCTAGCAGCTCATCAAATAACGGTGACTGCAATTAATATAGATAAAGAAACTATTCAAACTTTTATTTATGAAATTTCTAAAATAGTTGAAGTACGAACGCAAGCAA
>JAHDEF010000175.1 GCA_020628975.1 Aquimarina sp.
CAGTACTCATAAATTGGCGTGCTTAAAAGTTGCGGCAAATGTACGCTTTTTTAGCCTTGAAATTACCGATTATAGACATAGATGAAATTTGCTGTTTTTTAAAGAAGAAATAAACTAAATTGGTTGTAACAAGTGATTTAGTTTTTTATGAAAAGGATACCGTTTTTATTTTTACTTTGTTTGAAAATGTATACTCCTTGTTCTAAAAAATCTATGTTGATAGTAGTGTTATCAGCAACGGTTTCAAATACTGATTTTCCTTGTAAGCTAAAAATGGTAATTGTTTTACCAACAATAGCGGGATTAATTTTTAGCGTTTGATAAACGCTTGTATTGAGTAAATCTTTTTCGATTAAAAGATTTTCGGAGGAGTCGGATAATGAAGTTAGTGTTTCAATACCTGCTGCCTCTGCAAAATTTACAATGCCATACCCTATATTTTGATTTGGGTTTGAAGCAATACTAGCACTATCTCTAATCAAATCTATAATTTCCTCGGGCTTTTTATTAGGCAAAGCTTGCCACAAACAAGCAACACCACCAGCAACTATAGGCCCGCTAAATGATGTTCCACTAGAATTAGTAATGTTGCCTTGATCATTCAAAACGCTACTTCCTTGTCCTAAGGCAACTACATCGGGTTTGATTCTACCATCATCCGTAGGGCCAAAGGCGCTAAATGAAGCTTTATTGCCGGATTCGGTAACCGCACCTACACTTAATGAAGCAGGGGAATCAGCTGGGGCAGAAGTAATACGCCACGAAGTATTTCCAGTATTTCCGGCGCTGGTTACAGGTAACATTCCTTTTTCTAATGCAATATTTGTAGCTTGAGAAATAAAAGAAGTTTCTCCATTCATATCAGCTGGGGTGTAATTGTATTTTGGTTCGTCAAAAGTGGTATAACCTAAAGAGGTGTTTAAAATATCAACACCAAGACTATCAGCTCTTTCCGCCGATGCGATCCAAAAAGCTTCCTCTTCGGGGCTTTCGCGTTCTACTATTTCTGTTCTAAATAAGTAATAATTAGCATCTGGTGCTGTGCCAACAAATTCCCCTTCAATAAATCCTGCCATGCAGCTTAAAACGCTTGTACCATGATCACTATTTTTATAATCAAGAATGGCATTAGTTCTATTAGGGAAATCGTAACCGCCTAGTATTTGTCCGTTATTTCTAACCCTGTCGAAACCTGATATGATATCGACATTTTCAAAGCCAGAGTCTAAAACAGCAATGGTTATTCCTTTACCCGTAAAACCGGAGCTGTGTAAGGGGGGTAAATTAATTTGGTTGATTTGTGTAGAAGTGTTTCCGTAGAAAAAGGTGTTTTCTGATAAGAATTTATTGGTATTAGCCTCAATTAAAGGGTTTAATCTTTTTGAGCTATTATTTGTGTTTAGGGCTCTGTTCATGAAAAAAATCCGAGCTACAAAATCGAAATTTTTTAATGCATTGATATTTGCTTCGGTACCACTAACGTAAATAGCATTGAACCATTTAGATTGCGTAATGTAGTTAATACCGATTTCGTTTTTAATTAGGTTTACCTGATTTTGATCTAAAGGGAAGTCACGTGAATCTATAGGAATATTAAAACGCTCTTTTCTTGCAAGTGCTTTTTCTGTCAAGAAGCTTGAAGCATTATTTAAACTAGCATCTTCAACGTTTTTTGGAGTGAAAATTACCCAAGCTTGTTCAATTTGTCCCCAAGAGTTTATGGATACTAAACAAATTAAGTAATAAAAAATAAAGCGATGCATACTTAAATATATGAAAACTATTTAAATGATTAACTTTAGTTTCCGCTAATTACTCCTGAGCCTATAAGTTCATTATCGTTGTACCAAGCGACAAATTGGCCTTCTTGTATGGCGAATTGAGGATTTTCAAAAGCGACTAAAAGTCCAGCAGAATCCATTTGCAACGTGGCATTTTCTAATTCTTGACGGTATCGAATGCGAGCTTTGACTTTCATAGATTCACCAGGTTTTAATGCCAAATCAGGACGTACCCAATGTAATTCTTTCGAAGAAATAAATAAATTTTTTCTCCACAGCCCAGGATGTTGTTTTCCTTGACCAGTGTAAATAGTATTTGTAGTTACATCAGTTTCTAAAATAAATAAAGGAAGGGGAGTGCCGCCAACGCCTAAACCTTTTCGTTGTCCTTTAGTAAAAAAATGTGCGCCAATATGTTCGCCTACTTTTTTTCCATCTGTTTCCTCGTAAGTATAATTAAACAAGCGGTCGTCATTTCCTTTTTCATACATTTTATGATCTGAAGAAACTTCGATTATATTACCCGTCTTGGGCTTTAGTTGTTGTTGCAGAAAGTCAGGTAGTCTTACTTTGCCTATAAAGCACAGTCCTTGAGAATCTTTTTTATGGGCTGTAATTAAATTTTGTGAGGCAGCAATTTCTCTTACTTTTGGCTTTAAAAGTTCACCAATTGGGAATAATGTTTTTGCTAGTTGTTCTTGTGAAAGTTGACACAAAAAGTAAGATTGATCTTTATTCGGGTCAACTCCTGAAAGTAACCGATGCACTTCATTTCCGTCTTTATCGATACTAGTCTCCTTTCTGCAGTAATGACCTGTAGCGACATAATCGGCACCAAGATCAAGTGCAATTTTCATAAAAACATCAAATTTAATTTCTCTGTTGCAAAGTACGTCAGGGTTTGGAGTGCGTCCTTTTTCATATTCGGCAAACATGTAATCTACAATACGCTCTTTGTATTGCTCGCTCAAATCAATGGTTTGAAAAGGAATGCCTAATTTTTCAGCGACTAACAAAGCATCATGGCAGTCATCGAGCCAAGGGCATTCATCAGAAATAGTAACCGAGTCATCGTGCCAATTCTTCATGAATAAACCAATGACATCGTAGCCTTGCTCTTTTAATAAGTAAGCCGCTACGCTAGAATCTACACCACCTGATAACCCGACAATAACTCTTTTCAACACTGATAATTTTGGATAGCAAAAATACGTAGCTTATTTAAGATTAGAAAGTCGTAAGTATTAAAGGAAATATAATGTTTTGCGTTAGTTGTAGTGGTTAAGGATTGTAAATATTTAGTAGAAGTATTTAGCTTTTATCTTAAGACAAACTCTCAGAACTTTTCTTCATCAATATTAAGATATAGCTTATAAGTTATTGTTATGGAAAGAATAAAAAATATAGATTATAGTTTATCGAAAACTTTTCACATATTTAATGATAAATAGAAGCAATGAAAATTTTCTTAAAAGATTTTATGACAAATAGAGCTTTATGGATAAGGGTTTTTCGAGAGTACATTCAAATAGCCATAGGAATACTTTTTGCTAGTATTGGGTTGAAAGCTTTTTTATTACCCAATGGTTTTTTGGATGGAGGAATTACAGGCGTAGCTTTATTGGTAAATAATTTATTGGGAATTAATGTTTCGATAGTATTGATTCTTGTGAGTATACCATTTTTGTTATTAGCGTATTTTACTATTTCGCCTTATATGGTTTTTAAATCAAGTTTAAGTATTGTTGCTTTAGCCTTGTTTATTGAATTTGAGAATTTTCAAATTATTACCGATGATAAATTATTAATATCCATTTTTGGAGGGCTATTTCTTGGGTTGGGAATTGGAATAACAATTAAAAATGGCGCCGTACTTGATGGATCAGAAATTTTAGGAGTCTATCTAAATAGGCATTATGGCTTGAGTATTGGTAGCGTCACATTTGTATTCAATGTATTATTGTTCCTTGTTACAGCAGTATTAGTTTCTCTAGAAACTGCTATGTATTCTACATTGGCCTTTTTAGTTACGGCTAGAGTTGTTGATTTAACTATAGAAGGTTTTGAAAATTATATTGGACTAATAATAATTTCTAAAGATGCTGATGTTATTCAAGCAAAAATTTATAAAGAATTGGGGATAGGTCTGACTATTTTAGATAGCCCTATCGGTTATGGCAAGGGAGGAATTAATTCTAGCCAAAAAGTCATTCAAATAATAATTAATAGAATAGAAATTGTCAAGATTAATAAATTAATTGATGTCATCGA
>JAHDEF010000176.1 GCA_020628975.1 Aquimarina sp.
AAATACGGCTTTAACGCAAGAAAAAATTATTGAGTACCAAGGCTTAATTCAACAAATAATAGTAGAACCGCATTTAATAAGTTACATCGCCGCGATTACTTTAAACACTCGAAATAATCCATTTTTATACCTTGGGGCATCACCACGTGCATCTATTGCATTACTAAAAGCCAGTAAGGCATTTGCAGCTATAAATGGGCGCGATTTTGTAACGCCAGAAGATATTAAGCAAGTAGCTATACCTGTATTACAACACCGTGTTATCATTACTCCTGAAAGGGAAATGGAAGGTATTACTACCGCACAAGTGGTAAATGATATTTTACAAACGGTAGAAATTCCTAAATAAATCAATATTCCTAAAGCTTTATTGTGAGCACTTAACCGATTAAATGGCAACAGTACAATCCATAAGACATAGTTTCAACAATACCAAAATAGGGCGCTTTTATAAAGACTTATTCTTAAATAACCGTTTTTTTTATGGGTTGTTCGCTATTGCATTGTTATTCATTTTTGGTTATTTGTTTACTAGTATTTTACTTTTAGTTAAAGGTATATTACTAACCTACGTAATTTTTCTGTTCATAGATATTATTTTATTATATGCAGGGAATAGCCAAATTTTTTCAGAGCGAATTCTACCTGAAAAGTTTTCGAATAATGACTCAAATACAATTATACTAAAGCTTAATAATCAATACAAAATAGACACTCATATTACTATTGTTGATGAATTGCCAACTCAATTTCAATTAAGAGATTTTAGTATAGAAGCAAATTTAAGACCCCTTCAAAAGAAACAGTTTAGTTATCAAGTCACTCCTTTCGAGCGTGGAGAATATCATTTTGGCGCTACTCATGTATATGTAACGACTAAGCTAGGATTAGCGATGCGTAGATTTAGTACGGGCAACTCCACTATGGTAAAAACCTATCCTAGTTTTTTACAGTTAAAAAAGTTTGAATTGATTTCTTTCAATTCTTCCATCTTACAATTTGGGATCAAGAAAATTCGAAGGATAGGAAATTCCTATGAATTTGAACAAATTAAAGACTACGTTCAAGGCGATAATATTAAAGATATTAATTGGAAGGCAACTGCAAAGCGCAATCAATTAATGGTGAATCAATTTCAAGATGAAAAATCACAACAAGTCTATTCGATTATCGATAAAGGGCGTGTAATGAAAATGCCATTTGAAAATTTGAGTTTATTAGACTATGCTATTAATGCTTCACTAGTTATTAGTAGTGTGGTATTGCGAAAATCAGACAAAGCAGGTTTGTTCTCCTTCTCAAAAAAGCCAGAAAACTATGTTGCTGCCGAGCGTAGAAATTCTCAAATGAATTTAATTTTAGAATCGTTGTATAATGTAAAAACTAATTACGACGAGTCTGATTTTGGTGTGCTCTACAGTATGGTAAAGCGCAAAATAACACACCGAAGTTTACTGTTATTGTATACCAATTTTGAAAGTTTAGATGCGCTACATCGGCAATTAAATTATCTACGTGCCATAAACAGAAGTCACTTACTCGTAGTAATCTTTTTTAAGAATACAGAATTAGAAACTATGCGCCGTCAAAAAGCGACTTCGACTCAAGCTATTTTTGACAAAACAATCGCTGAAAAATTTAGTTATGACAAACGATTAATAGTTGCAGAATTGAATAAATACGGAATACAAACCATACTTACAGCACCAGAAAACTTAACTATAGATACCATCAATAAATATTTAGAAATTAAAGCTAAAGGGATGTTGTAGCAGGCAAAAAACGTGAATGGTGAAAAAAGTGTAGTGTACTAAATATTTAAAAATTCAATATCTTTTTTAAGGCGAACAAAAATGCTACAAATAGTATAAAAGCCAACACAATCCATTTACTGCCTTTGTAATAAGTATGGTGGGTATTTTTATCTTTTCGGTACGTAAATATCATAGCCAACACAAAAACCACAATAAAAAATATTGAAAAAATAATTTGCCCTTTACTAAACATAGTTTTTATTTTCAAAGATACTCACTATGCTCGTTTATCCTCAACTTTTATGATTTTTTGATGTTGTTTGATATTCATAATTTTAACATACTTGAACAAAATATATTACCATGAAACAAAAAATAGAAGCGGTTAAAAAATTTCATACTACTTACAATATTGGTTATAAAGAAACTCCACAAGCAGATTTAGGAAATCAGAAAAATAAACTTCGGTTTGATTTAATGAAAGAAGAAAATGAAGAATATTTGGAGGCAGCGAATAATAATGACTTAGTAGAAGTAGCCGATGCACTTGGTGATATGTTATATATTTTGTGTGGCACAATTATCGAACATGGTATGCAAGACAAAATAGAAGAAGTGTTCAATGAAATCCAACGAAGCAACATGAGTAAACTAGGGGAGGATGGAAAGCCTATTTATCGCGCTGATGGAAAAGTAATGAAAGGTCCTAATTACTTTAAACCTGATATAGCAAAAGTTTTAAATAATCATTAAAATTAACTTTTATGAAGTATTAACATTAATGATTACCTATAAAAGCTTTAAAAACAAAAACGCAACTAACCATATCATTAGTGTAGTTGCGTTTTTGTACTTTAATGCTGTTCTCAAAGCAACTTTATTTCACTAATTCAAAGGCCTGTTTTGCGATTTCAGCTTCTTCATCGGTAGGAATAACAAGGATTTTTACTTTTGAATTTTGTGTCTGAATTTCTCTAAGATTACCTGAGCGTTCATTATTCTTTTCAAGATCTAATTCAATACCTAACACATCCATATGTTCACAAGTAAGTTGGCGTGTAACCAATGAATTTTCTCCGACACCTGCAGTAAAAATTATAGCATCTAGTCCATTCATAGCAGCTGCGTAGCTACCAATATATTTTTTTATTCGGTAAGCGGCCATTTCTAAAGCTTCTTTACAAGCAGCGTTACCTGATTGTGCAGCAGCGGTAATGTCTCGCATATCACTTAAACCCGTTAAGCCCAACATACCACTTTCTTTAGTTAATAAATTTTTAGTTGAGTTAGGTGAAAATCCAAGTTGATCTTGTAAAAGAAAAATCACAGAAGGATCAATATCACCTACACGCGTTCCCATAATTAAACCATTCAAAGGTGCTAATCCCATCGAAGTATCGATACACTTTCCATTTTTAATAGCCGCAATACTACAACCATTTCCTAAATGAATGCTAATAATATGCTGTGCATTTTCTTTACCTAAATAGCTTATAGCTTGTTCGCTAACGTATTTATGTGATGTACCATGAAATCCATAAGCACGTATATGGTGCTTTTCTATAAATTCAGGTTTTAAAGCATATTTATAGGCAACTGCAGGTATACTTTGGTGAAATGCAGTATCAAATACGACAACTTGTTTTGCAGCTTCGAAAATGCTAGTAGCTACTTCTATACCTTGTAAATTGGCAGGATTATGAAGTGGTGCAAGTCCAAATAAATCTTTAATTTCTTTTTTCACGGCATCAGTCACTTCTACGGTGTTTGAAAACGAGCTTCCGCCGTGTACTACACGATGTCCTACTGCGGCAATATCGTTTTTAGAACGAATTACTCCGATTTCAGCATCTAATAAATAGTTAGCCACTAATTCAAGTCCTTCTTTATGTGAGGGGATAGATGTGGTTTTACTATATTTTTCATCCGCTTTTTTATAAGTGATTTGGGCTTCCTCTAGTCCAATACGCTCAACTAATCCCGAACATAACACTTCTTGCGAAGGCATATTAAAAAGTTGAAATTTTATAGACGAACTACCAGAGTTAATTACAAGTATTTGCATTTTTTTATGAGGTAATATTATATTTCTTGTGCTTGAATTGCTGTAATAATTACTGTGTTATACACATCGTTAATGGTACAGCCTCGACTTAAATCATTTACAGGTTTATTTAGTCCTTGTAACATTGGGCCAATTGCCAAAGCGCCTGTTTCTCGTTGTACTGCCTTGTAAGTGTTATTTCCGGTATTTAAATCAGGGAAAATTAAAACACTTGCTTGCCCTGCAACTTCTG
>JAHDEF010000177.1 GCA_020628975.1 Aquimarina sp.
AATTAAAACAACTAGCGGAATCAAGAAGCATTGAAATGGTTTATAAATTTCCTAAGTAACTAATTTTTATCCATTACTAATTCAAAAAAAATCACTAAACTTGCAGGAAATAGGAACTCTAGAACTAGTTTAGAAGTTTCCCCATTAACAATTATTGTGAGAGCTGTATTTATTTTATCCTTAAAGTAACCAAACTACTTTAAAAACAACTAATTAATATGAGCTATTTTTCACAAACACTACTAACCCTCTTCTACTTTCTACTAACAACTTCCTTTCTACAAGCACAAGAAAACGCGACTCTACTAGGACACAAAAAATATGACGAAAAGCTAAATGACATCTGGGGCTATGTCGCTCCTAATGGCACTGAATATGCTTTGGTTGGAACTAGAGCAGGTTTTTCTATTGTGGATATTAGCAATGAGAACCAATTAAATGAAGTTAAGTATATCGAAATGCCTCGATCAACTTGGCGCGATATAAAAACATGGGATACATATGCCTATGTTGTTTCTCAAAGTTCCAATCCAGGTTTATATATTGTTGACCTGAGCAATGCTCCCGATAGTATATCTTATACTATTTGGTATGGAGATCCTACCGTCCCTTTCTTGACAGCTCATAATATATGGATTGATGAAAATGGGATTGCCTATTTATTTGCTGCCAATACTGACAATAGATCTACACTAATGCTCGATTTAAAAAATGCCCCCCTAGATCCAACTATTGTAGGGACTTATGAGGGCGGCTATGTACATGATGGTTTTGTAAGAGGCGATACGATGTGGACAGCCGAAATTAATGCAGGAACACTCAATGCGATAGATGTTAGTGATAAAGCCAACCCAGTGTGGTTAGGAGGCGTTGAAACCCCCAATCGTTTTACACACAATTGTTGGGTTACAAGCGATAACAAAGTCGCTTTTACTACCGATGAAAAAGAAGGTTCTTCGATAACAGCTTATGATGTAAGTGATGTTACTGATATAAAAGAATTAGATCAAACTCAGTCTAATAAAAGTATTAATAATATCCCACATAATAGCTTTGTTTACAAAAACTGGTTATTGACTTCTTACTATAACGATGGGATAAGCATTCATGACATTACCTACCCTGACCAAATGATTCAAATAGGAGATTACGATACTAGTCCATATGCAGGCAATACGTTTAATGGTGCTTGGGGAGTCTATCCTTTTTTACCTTCCGAAAAAGTACTTGTATCTGATATAGAAGAAGGACTCTTTGTACTTGATATTAATTATATACAAGCCTGTTATCTGCATGGAAATATAAAAAATGCCCAGACTGGCGAAGGTTTATCAGGCGTACAAATCCGTATTACTGATAAGGCAAAAAGGAGTTTATCTACTATTGCAGGAGACTACAAAACAGCAGTCACCCAAGCAGGAAGATATGAACTCATTTTCGAAAAACATGGTTTCGAGTCTCAAATTTTTACTGATATTTCACTTTCCAATGGTCTAGTTACCCAACTTGATGTAAACCTCTCCCCTTCTGTTCCTTTTGAGCTAAAAGGGCAAATAGTTGATGAAAAAGGGCAGCCCATCAACACAGCACACATTCTACTTAGTAATGAAATTAGTGCATACACTCAGAAAGTAGATGAAACAGGTAGTTTTAGTTTTCCATCCTTCCACCAAGGAATATACGATACCTATGTAGGTGCATGGGGATACAAAGTAGCTTACCAATTTTCAAAAACGTTTCCATTCCAACATTCATCGCAACAATATGTGCTAGAAGAAGGGACTTATCAAGACGAGTTTATCTTAGATTATGGTTGGGGAGTCTTACACAATAGTCAATATCCAGTGGGTAAATGGGTACGAGGTGAACCTACACCAAAAGGTTTTGGTGTAGGCCGCGATCGCCCTCCAACAGATAGTCCTGATGACCTAGGCAATAGTTGTTTTTTAACAGGTAATGAAAATCAATATACCCCCTTAATACAGGGAGAAACGATGCTTATATCTCCCCCAATAGACCTTAGTGATTTCAATCAACCTGAACTTAGTTATAGCCTCTGGTTTTCAACTAATTCACAAAGTAAAGATTCTCTAAACGTATTCATCTATAATGGACAAGAAGAAATACTACTCGAAACCATTAATTATAATCACCTAACTGATGGACAATATAGACAATGGCATAAAAGGGTTCTTAACCTGAATAAACTTCCCCTAACTAAAGAAATGCGAATCCGCTTTTCAGCCCAAAATGATTCAACAACTAACAGCTCTTTATCAGTAGGAATAGATGCGTTTCAAATAAAAGATTTAAAAAAAACCGTACAAATACCCACTACAGTTAAACCCAATCCATTTACCAACTACACCATTATTAGCCTAAATGAGGGACTATATAATCCTACTAATCCTATCATACGTGTTTTCAATACCATGGGGCAACAAATCATCTCCCAAAAAATGAATGATGGACAAGCAGTTATTAGTGGGCGTAATTTAGCTCCAGGTATCTATCTCTACACCATTGAGGAGGCAGGAAAAAAAATAGGAAATGGCAAAATAATCGCTCAGTAGTCTATTTAATTACTAGTGACGGGGCAGATTTTTTAGTCTAAACAAGGCGTGAAACGTAGTCATAACTGTAAGCTTCTGACGAGGCTTCACAACGAAGTGCAGACTAAAAAATCTTTCAAAGAACCCGACAGTATTAACTTGACTGATTACTAAGTAACTAATTTCTCATTTCCAATTCTAAGGGAGCCAGTGATGCAATGAGAACCATAATTACGGTATACAAAAAGTAGGTGAGTAAAGTAAGGAGTATCTTCACTAATGGATGCTTGTCTTCAAAAAACTGGAAATAGGTCCAAAAGGTATACATTATTGCAACAAAAAAAATACTTATAAAAATACTAGGAACCTCCTTACCTATTACAAACATAATAATATTCAATAGCATATAGAATATCATTTGCTGCCCTGTAATATAAAAGTTGAGCACCAAATGTTCGTAGTAATTATATTTGGACTTTATAAACGTAAGATAAGAGGCGAAAGAAAAAACAGGTAGTAGTATTAAAGTGGAATAGGCGTGATTGTTTGACAACCATTTAAATAGTTTCATAGAAACTAATTCTTCTGTTGTACCTCCAGTGATACCTTTCGAAAATCCAGCAATCATTTCCCCCAAATAAGGCTTTTGTCCTACAAAATAACTGATCAACACATATAAGGTTGAGAAAACAAATACGAAGGTTACTGGCTTAAAATATGGTGTTCTTTTTCCTTCTAAAAATTCTCGAATGCTGTGCCCTGGTCTAAGAAATAACTCTTTTACTGTGAAAAAGAACCCACGATCTACCTGAAAAATATTATTCCAAATTTCAGTAAAAAGGTACTTCGAGTCGATCCTTTCGACATTCGCATTTTGTCCACAATTATTACAAAATTTCCCTTCAAATTGATGTTGACAATTTTTACAAATCATCTCTCAAAATACAATTTTTATCGTTTCCGTTTCCATGTATTATACAAAATCACTGACGAATCATTTTTTCGTAGGCCCATTTAAAATGTGTCGTTTCCTCTCCTTCAAACTCTACACTCAAAAAGCTCCAATCTTCTCCTAATTCTGTAATATCATCTATACAATCTAAACTATACCCTCTCCTATATTGATCTGAATTTATGAGATTAGCTCGCTCAAAATCACATCGAAAAAAAATGGAAAACCGCCCTGTATGAAAAGCAAAAATAGCTCCTGTTAAAGAGTGGATCATAATGTTGTGAATAGAAAAACTATATTTACAATCATCAGGAATTTCCTTCCCATATTGATCAAAAAAAATACAGCCCCCTTCATCATAAGGGCTCCTTGCCTCTTCCCACCTTTTCAAATACTCAGAAGGATTTTCAGGGTCAACCTTTAAAAACGCTAATACCTTTTTGTTTAAAGGATTGGATACAATTTTATGTCGTAACTCTTTCATTATTCAATAGGATTATCGTCCAATTCTTTCAAGAATTTCATTGGATC
>JAHDEF010000178.1 GCA_020628975.1 Aquimarina sp.
TCTGTTTTGCCAGCTTGTATTAAAGCTTGTATTTCTTTTTTGTATACTTGGTCGAATTTTACGTAGTAATTTCCAACTAATTTATCGCCTTTAAGTCCTGTAGATTCAGGAGTTTCTCCTTCGCCAAATTTTTTCCAAGCCAGCATCGATTTACAGATGTGGATACCTCGGTCATTAATAATTTGTGTTTTGTAAACTTTTTTCCCACTAGCTGCTAAAATTTCAGCAACGGAATATCCTAGTAAATTATTACGCACGTGCCCTAGGTGTAGGGGTTTGTTTGTGTTTGGAGAAGAATATTCTACCATAACACCTTCGCCATTCGTATTTTCAACAAAGCCAAAATTCGTATTCGTCTTGTTTGAATTAAAGAAGTTTAAATAGTAAGTATCGTCAACAACAAGGTTTAAGAAACCTTTTACTACATTGAAGCTTTGAATTTCAGAAACAGTATCAACTAAGAATTTCCCGATATTTTCTCCTATTTGAACAGGATTACCTTTTATAGTTCTAAGCATTGAAAATATCACCACGGTAATATCTCCTTCAAACTCTTTTCGAGTAGCTTGAAATTCTACGCTAGGTAATTCTACCTGAAACAAGGCCGTAGCTGCTTCTTTAACTTTTGAGGTCAGTATTTGTTGAAGACTCATGATAATGATTTTGGATGCGCAAATATAGGATTTACTCCTTAGTTGATTATGTTTTCCTATGGAATTAGTGGCGCGAAAAAATGATATTGAAATAAGCCTTCAATAGGTGCCGCTAAAGGGTATACGTCAAAAGGCTTTTATTGGGATAGTTTACTTTTCAAATACCCTTCTGAATGTTAGATTGATTCTAGGGGCAACCACTTTCTTTGTTTTTGGAATTTGGTGTAGATAGTTTTCTTGAGTTCCTTTTCCCATTACTAATAAACTGCCAGATTCAAGAAGTATTTTTCTTTTAATTTGCTTGTTGGTTTTGTGTTTTAAGTGAAACCACCTTTCGCCACCTAAGCTAACAGATGCAATAATAGGGTTTGGTCCTAATTCTTTTTCATTATCAGCATGCCAGCCATTACTATCGTTGCCATCTCTGTATAGGTTAGCAAGGCAGGTAGAAAATTTCACATTTAAAACCTGTTCTGCTTTGGTTTTAATGTTTAGCAACACCTCAGGAAAAACAGAGGGATACATCGTAATATTTGAATAAGAGTAGGGGGCGTCGTTATTTGCAAACAAATGGGTCAATCGAGGTTGTGGGTGTATTTTTCCGTATACTCTAATGTCGTCTTGTTGCCATTGGGTTTCCGTCAAAAGGGTTTCGAAATAAGTGTTGCTTTCAATAGAATTGAAGTAATCAGGATAGTACCACACCGAAGCTTCCGGGAGGTTTAAGTCAATAGGATCTGTATTTTTGAATAACTCGAGCATGGTGTAAATTTAATTAGAAACTAGGAAATACAATGGCTATCACCACTTACTATTATAGCTTTGCTCGGTGAGTAGTATGGTGTCTTTAATCACTTTTTTGCCCTTTTCAATAAATTTCATGTAAAGCGAATCAAAATTATCAGTATCATTTATGCGAATGGGTTCTTGTGCTAATATTATTCCTTTATCGTATTCTTCGTCAATAATATGAGTAGTGATTCCTGTGATTTTCACCCCATAATCTAATGCATCTTGAATGGCCGTTTGTGTTCCTAGAAAACTAGGAAATAGGGAAGGGTGTATATTCAGGATGCGATTTTGAAATACATTTAATAGCTCTTTTTTTATTTTATACTTGTAAGCTAGCATAAACACAAAATCAATTTGATATTCGTTCAAGACTTTTAGTAACTGCTTTTGATGTAGTGTGCTGTTTTCAAAATTCTTGCGTGAAATTTGTATAGCATCTATTCCCATTTCTTTTGATTTATCAAACGCACCACAAGGAGTTTCATCATAAATAAGCAGACTAACTTCACTAAAATTAAATGTTGACTTCTCGAATAATTCTAAAGCATTTACCGCGGTTCTTCCCCAGCCAGAAACCATAAAAGCCCATTTAATTTTAGGTCTATTTTGTGCCATTATTTTTTTGACTTAAAATATAAGTTTTTGTATACATTAGCTGATAAAAAACCAACAAAATGATCATACTAGGACTAAATTATTATTTTCATGATTCTTCTGCGTGTATTGTAGTTAATGGAAAATTAATTGCAGCTATAGAAGAAGAAAGATTAAATAGGGACAAGCATACGCGTGTTTTTCCGCACAAAGCTATCGATCGTTGTTTGGAAATTGCCAATATTACTAAAAAAGATATTGATCATATTGCTGTGTCTATAAAGCCTACTCACAATTTATTGCGAAAAATAGGGTATAGTTTAACACATCCTAAAAGTATAAAAGCTTTTGTTAATCATGAATTTGTTCATGCTTTTAATAAGCAAAAAAGTTTTTGGAATTGGTATCGTCATCATTGGACAACTAAAAAAAACGGGTCTAAAGTTCATTTTATACCCCATCATTACAGCCACGCGCCAGGAACATTTTTTGTGTCACCTTATAAAAAAGCAGCATTACTTGGTATTGACGGTTCGGGTGAATGGGCTACAAGTTGGTTAGGTTATGGAGAGGGCAATAAAATTGAATGTATCAGTGAGAGTTTTTTTCCTCACTCATTAGGGTCTTTTTATGAAAGTGTAACTCAATTTTGTGGTTTTAAAACTTCGTATGATGAAGGAAAAACAATGGGGTTAGCCCCAATGGGAGATCCAAATGTTTTTTTAGAAGAAGTTGAAAAAATAATTGAAGTAAACGATAAAGGACAATTGAAATTCGATTTAAGTTATTTCAATTATCAAAATATGCATTGGAGGCGTTGTTCAGATAAGTTTTATCGAATTTTTGGAGAGCCAAGAAAACCAAATGAGCCTTTCGAAAAACGTCATATGGATGTCGCAGCAGCTTTTCAACGTGTCCTGGAAAACAAAGTGTTAGAGATTTGTGATTTTCTGCACAACAAGACCAAAGCCGATTATTTAGTTATTTCAGGAGGTGTTTCGTTGAATAGCGTTATGAATGGCCGTATTGTAAGAGAAAGTAAATTTAAAGATGTATACGTAATGCCTGCTGCGGGTGATAATGGTACCGCTATTGGGGCAGCTTATTATTTGTACAATGGTATGTTAGAGAAAGCGCGAAATTTCGTACATGACAATCCATATGTAGGTACTAGTTATACGAACGAACAAATAGAAAAAGCTATAAAAGACGCTAAGTTAAAATATGAATATTACGATGATATTTGTGAAGAAGCGGCAAAGCTTTTAAATGCAGGCGAAATTATAGGCTGGTTTCAAGGTACTATGGAGATTGGCCCAAGAGCACTCGGAAGTAGAAGTATTTTAGCCAATCCAGCTATTAAGGATATGAAAGATAAAATAAATGCAGAAGTAAAGTTTAGGGAAGCTTACCGCCCTTTTGCGCCATCTACCATCCTTGAAGCTAAAAACGATTTTTTTGATTTAGAAGTTGAAGCTCCTTTTATGTTAAAAGTTTGTAATGTGTTGAAAGAAAAGCAAGCTGTTATTCCAGCGGTCACCCATGTAGATGGTAGTGCTCGATTGCAAACCGTAAAAAAAGAATTGCATCCGAGGTACTATGATTTGATTAAGAAATTAGGAGATAAAACGGGGGTTCCTGTTGTTTTAAATACAAGTTTTAATATACAAGGGGAGCCAGTAGTGGAATCTCCCCAAGATGCCTTAAGGTGTTTCTTTTCTACAGGGTTAGATGCTTTAGTTATCGGTAATTATATGCTGAAAAAATGATAATTAGGGGCTTTTTTTATCCTGTTTTTTAGTTCATTATCCAACAAAAAACTCCCTCGTAAACTGTTAAACAATTTAGAGGGAGTTTTTTATTTATTAGCACTACAAAAGTAAAATACTAAGGCTTGATTCAAGATGGTTTGCTTCAGTAGAAATATAAAATATGAATTTTAAACTTGACTACGCCAGTATTAATCATTCAATTTCAATAC
>JAHDEF010000179.1:0-3206 GCA_020628975.1 Aquimarina sp.
GGTTTCGGTCGTATCGGTCGTATTGCTTTCCGTGTAGCTTCAAAAAGAGACAATGTGGAAATCGTTGCTATCAATGACCTTTTAGACGTTGAGCACTTAGCATATTTATTAGAATATGATTCTGTTCACGGTAAATTTGATGGTACTGTAGAGGTAAAAGACGGAAGTTTAGTAGTAAACGGAAAATCAATCCGTATTACTGCCGAGCGTAATCCTGAAGATTTAAAGTGGGATGCTGCTGGTGTAGACGTAGTTTTAGACTGTACAGGTATCTTTACAACTTTAGATAAAGCAGGAGCTCACTTAAAAGCTGGTGCTAAAAAGGTAGCTATTTCTGCTCCTTCTGCAGATGCGCCAATGTTTGTTATGGGAGTTAACGACGATAAATTAACGGCTGATCACACAATTGTTTCTAATGCATCTTGTACAACTAACTGTTTAGCGCCTTTAGCTAAAGTTATCGATGATGAATTCGGAATTGTTGAAGGTTTAATGACAACAGTACACGCTGCAACTGCTACTCAAGCTGTAGTAGATGCGCCTTCTAAGAAAGATTTCCGTGCAGGACGTTCTTCCTTAAACAACATTATTCCAGCTTCAACTGGTGCTGCTAAAGCTGTAGGTAAAGTAATTCCAGAATTAAATGGAAAACTTACTGGTATGGCCTTCCGTGTACCTACTGCTGATGTTTCTGTAGTTGATTTAACAGTGAAAACTGAAAAGCCAGCTACTATGGATCAAATTCAAGCTGCTATCAAAAAAGCTGCTAACGGATCAATGAGTGGAGTTCTTAAATTTACTGATGAAGCTGTAGTTTCTCAGGATTTTGTAGGAGAGTCTCACACATCAACTTTCGATTCAGGAGCTAGTATCGCATTAAACGATAACTTCTTTAAGTTAGTTTCTTGGTACGATAACGAATATGGTTATTCTACAAAATTAATCGACTTAGCTACTAAGATCGGTAATTTATAATACTTAGAATAAAGCCTCATGCATTTTTTGTGTGGGGCTTTTTCGGCTTTAAACACTACTACTTTAAAACTACTACGATTAAAAATGTAACACAATTAAAAAACAATTACTATGATTCTATTAGCTGATGGAGGTTCAACGAAATGCGATTGGATACTCTTAGATAACAACGGAGAACAAGTTTTCAAAACAAGAACAAAAGGGTTAAATCCAGCAGTTTTCTCAAAAAAGATTTTGGAAGAACGGCTGTTAGCCAACGATGAACTTCGCGCTTATAAGGATCAAATTGAAAGTGTACATTTTTATGGAGCAGGATGTGGAACATCAGGTCCCACCAAAATTTTAGAAGATATATTTATTAATTATTTTACGACTTCTGAAATTTTAGTAAAAGAAGATATGGTGGCTGCGGTGTTTGCAGCAACTACAGAGCCAGGTATCGTTTGTATTTTAGGAACAGGATCAAATAGCTGTTTTTACGACGGTGAAAATATTCAAATGGAAGTAGAGTCACTAGGTTACGTACTTATGGACGAGGCTAGTGGAAACTATTTCGGTAAACGCTTAATTAGAGATTATTACTATAAAAGAATGCCGAAGCCTATTGCTGAAGAATTCGAAAAAAGATATGATCTGTCTCCAGATTCTATTAAGCATAAAGTGTATCAAGAAGAAAACCCTAATACGTATTTAGCGAGCTTTGCTGAATTCATTTTTACAAGTGAAGAGCGTAATGGCTATTTTTATCTTTTAATTACAGAAGGAATTAAACGCTTTGTAGAAAACAGAGTATTGTGTTTCCCTGAGGCGCAGAACGTTCCTATTCATTTTATTGGTTCTATTGCACATTTCAGTCAAGATATTATTCGTGATGCTCTTTTACCTTACCATTTAACTATGGGAAATATTATACAAAGACCTATCGATGGAATTATAGATTATTACAGAAACCAAATATTAGCCTAAGCTACTTATAGATATAATTTAAATGACGCACTCATTACTTTGGGTGCGTCATTTTTGTTTTCTAGAAATTAGTATTTACCTTACGAGCTGTTAGCCATATTTATGAACATATTCTTTATGAAAATTCAGAAGCCCATTTTTTTGATCCGCTTTTTGCTTTTAGCAACGCTTAGTGTAGCATTAATAAATTGTACTAGAGATAATGTTTTCGACAATGATTCATTAGATAATATTGATAAAACTAAGCGAAGTTTGTCAATTCAATTAGCTACAAATAATACTACTAACGAAAATAGTATTGAGACTACTATGGCTTCAAATGAAGTGCTAGAAGTTAATTTGACTTTAATTACAGATAATGTTGAAGAAGATAGTTCTGAAGAACCTGACGTTGAGGAAGGTGATATGGAAGAAGATGATGTAGAAGAAGATGATACAGAGGAAGATAAAGTTGAAAAAGTTAAGTTTGAACGCTTGTATATCACACAAAAAACCGCTCAAGGTGTTACAGAGCGTTTTGAAAATACAAGGCTAAACTTACAAGGTGTTTTTCCTGACAATTCTATAGTTTTAGATCAAGCACTATCAAAAATTGATCTTACATTCGATTTGAATGTGCCTGAATTAACTGATGGTAGAATTACTTATAAAATTTGGGCAACGGATAGTTTAGGAGATTTTAGAAATTCCTCTCTAAATAGAATTACAAGTATTGCCGAGATAGTAGTAAATCAAGGTAATAGCATTAACCCAGATAAACCTATTCGTGAATTTAAAGATGTAACCCTTGTTCCACATACTATTGGTGGTACGACAAATACCATTTTTTCATTATTTACGGCTACTACATTTCAATTATCGGGTGGACTTGAATTTAACAAGCTATGGGATTTCGCATATACCGATGATTTGGGAGCTGTCAATTTTTACAGTGCCGATAATTATATCGAAAACTTCAATTTTAATATAGAAGAGATCAACGATGCAAAATCAAAAGATGTAATTTTTAATCAAATGTTTTTTGCGAAGTCTACGACTTTTGTAGAGGATTATTTAGCTATTAACTTATCAGAAGAATTAAACACCATAACAAAACCTACAGCTACAAGAGTTTTAGATGTGAAGATTAACGATGTTATTGAATTTCAAGATAATTACGGAAATAAAGGCCTTATTTGGGTGAAACAAATAGATGCGGTTAATGCATCACAACCCTCAAATGCGGTTGTTTTTGATATTAAAATGCAATCTAATTAGTAATAGTT
>JAHDEF010000179.1:3216-4015 GCA_020628975.1 Aquimarina sp.
GGGAAGCCATTTAAAGCTTCCCTTTTTATATATGATTTTTTGAATTTTTTAGATTAATTCAAAACTACGTTTTACAAAATTAGTTAGATCTTCACCTGTCAATAGGTTTTGCGATAATTTTGCTAAATCTAAAGCCTGTTTTATTAAAGCATCTTTAGCATCATCGGTTTCGGCACTGTTAATTTTGCTAATAAATTCCGAATTTCCATTGACCACTAAATTATAACTATCGGGCATGTTCCCAAACATATTCATACCACCACCGCCGGTAGCTTGCATTTCTTTCATACGGCGCATAAATTCAGATTGCGTAATAATGAAAGGATCTGCTTGACTATCCATAGCTTCTACCTGAACCGTAAAGGTTTCTTTTGGAACTACTTTTTCTATAGTTTCCTTAAGTTGTTCTTTTTCTTCATCCGATAATTTAGAAATAACAGCATCGTCTTTCTTAATTAAATTATCGATATGATCACCATCGACACGAACAAATGTGGTGTTTTCGTGAGATGATTCTAACTTTTGAATTAAATGCGAAACAATTGGTGAGTCTAATAAAAGTACTTCGTATCCTTTTTCCTTAGCCGCCTGAATGTAGCTGTGCTGAGCGTCTTTGTTTGAAGCGTATAACACCACTAATTTTCCATCCTTATCTGTTTGGCTGTCGGTAATTTTGTCTTTTAATTCCCCAAAAGTAAAATAGGTGTTATCTACAGTAGGGTACAAGGCAAACTTTTCTGCTTTATCGTAGAATTTATCTTCCGACAACATTCCGTATTCGATAACTACTTTTATGTCA
>JAHDEF010000180.1 GCA_020628975.1 Aquimarina sp.
GGTTGTGTTAACGTGTAATTTCCACTATCGGTTCCTGAAATGGTGTAACCTGTAGTATTTACTGTAATACCTGAACCTACATTTTGGGATGCAAAAGTAAATACTGGACTTCCACCTATTATAGCATCGTCAGCCCCTATAATTCCTGATAAAACAGCTGTACCTGAAGCGGTAGCAGCGGTAGTACCATCATAAACTTTATTATCTCCTGTTAAGCCTACTATAGTCAATGCTGCGCTAGTAATATCAGCAGCTAAGGTAGGTTGTGTTAACGTGTAATTTCCACTATCGGTTCCTGAAATGGTGTAACCTGTAGCATTTATTGTAATGCCTGCACCTACATTTTGGGATGCAAAAGTAAATACTGGCGAACCTTCTAATATAACATCATCTCCCGTCATAACTCCTGATAATGTAGCTGTTCCTGAAGCGGTAGCAGCGGTAGTTCCGTCGTAAACTTTATTGTCTCCGCTTAATCCTGCTATAGTCAATTCAATAGGCCCAACTTTTGTTTCAGTATCTGTCGCCGCTAAACCTTCATTATTATTAACATCAGTTAAAGTAACGCTTAGGGTAATTGTTCCATCTGACAAACTGCTAATATCAATTCCTGTAATTTGATCAGTAGCAGTTGCAATAACTCCAGAGCCTGTTATAGAACCAGTCCCTCCATTCGAAGTGAAAGAGTAATTATATGTTGCTCCCATTTCTGCTCCTGCAAAGGTAAAGCTTACAGCATCATCGTTGATAGGGTTTATAGGTGATTGATCAATTATTACCGAGTAACCACTAGGCGCTATTTCATCTTGACAAAAATCAAAATTATCGATCGCTAGAAATACAAAATTTGAAGCAATGGTAATTTCCAATTCATCAATCAAAATATCTGTAACGTCATTCCCTACTAAAGAAGAAAAGTCAACTACTAGAAAACCATTATTCCCTTCAGAAATTGACATTGGGAAAGCCGTATTTGTTGAAGAAAGTGTAGCTGTAAAAGCTTCTACATTATTTTCTTTACCTGTAATAATTAGCGTACCATCTGCTGTAGGGCTTGTAGCTAAAGCTATTGAAGATACGTATAAAGCAACTGTATTCATTGAAAAGTCACTTCCATCAGAAGTTTTAACACTAAATGTTCCCGCACCATTACCTTCATTATCTAAAAACTTATCGGAATTACCAGCACCAGCCGCAGATAAGTCAATAATATCAACACCTCCAGTAGTTTCGAATGATAACCCATTACTAGAAAAAGTAGTTGCACCAACTGTTTCTGCTTCAAAAGTGGTTATAAAACATTCTGATCTAGTAAATACCTCACCATTAACGAATGCTAACGGAGATGAATTTCCTGAAATATCCTCGATATCAGTATTTCCTTTTAAATTGAGTTTTAATGTTCCTTCTCCTGCTATATTTATTATATCTAAAATATATTGATTTTCACTACCCGAAACATTCGGATCAATATCTGCTGTCAGTGAACCCGTAGTTTCTAGCTCAAAATCATCTGATGTAACATTAGTTACATTTTCATTGAAAGTTACCATATAGCTTAATGCAGTGGCTGTACTTAATGGAGGAGGTCCTGACAAAACTATACTATCTACCTTTGGATCAATAGTATCTGCTTGACCATCTTCACAATGCTCAAAATGATCAATAGCAATGTACGCAAATGAACCGCCTAGTACGATTTCAATCTCATCTACGTCTGTAAAGCTAAAATCTGAAGTTCCTTCTGTAGCTATATTAAAATTAAAAAAACCATTATCTCCGTTAGTTGTAGATGTCGGGAAGTCCGATGATTTAGTAATTGAATATACATTGGCTCCACTAACTTTTCCATTTAACGTAATCGAGCCATCATTTGTTGGACTTGTTCCTGAAGCTATTGAAGATAAAAACAAATCGATAGATCCCAGCGAGAACAGAGCTCCACTAGCACCACTTATTGACACTGATGTAGCTGTACCTGAATTATCTAAGAAAAAATCAGAATCACTTGCCCCAGAATCATTTATAGTTTCTACGCTTAAACCAGAGGTATCAAAATTAATTCCATTACTGGTAAAAGAAGTAGCACCAGCAGTTGTATTTTCAAATGATTCTTCGAAACAGGAAGAAATACTATGAATTTCTCCTGTCGTAAAAGCTGGCGAGTTTCCATTAGTTCCATTTCCATTTCCTAAAGCATCGATAACATCAGTATTTGCATTAAAGTCGACACTTAAACTTCCTTCTCCATCTACATTTATAGCCGTAATCGTATAAGTTGTACCTGAACCAGAAATTTGATCTAATACAGCTGTAGCGTTTCCTGATAAATCTATCGTAAAGTCATCTAAAGAAACATTACTTGCTGGTTCACTAAACGTAATTTCAAAGTCAATTGATGTATCTGTACTATTAGGGGTACCCGATAACTGAATGTTTTCAATTGAAGGAGGCAAAATATCTGCCGCCAAAGCAGTCCAATTGAAAGCATCTAATGCCAAATAATCAAAATCTCCCGTAGAAGTAATTACAATTTCGTCTATGTCCGTTGTGGTATGATCAGTAGTATCATCATTGGCAAAATCTATAAATGTATATCCATTATTAGGACTTAATAATGAAACATTTGAAAAGCCTGAGGTTCTAGAAAACAAGAAAACTTGTGATCCCTCTTTTTTTCCTTCAAAAGATACAGTACCTGAACCATCACCAAATGTGGCAGTAGCACAAAAGAGATAAAAGCTATTGATTCGAAAATCTACACCACTATCACTGCTAATAGTAAAACTACTTCCATTACCAGCTGCATTTTGACCTTCAGAATTGTCAATAAAAAAGTTATCAGGTGCTGTTCCATTCCAGCCTAGACCTGAGGGAGAACCCGTATAAATATCATAGGTTTCTGAGGTAATACTTGAAATAGTAAATTGTTGACCATTATCAAGAAAAGAAGTAGAACCAATGGGTTCTGTTTCAAAAACTTCTGTAGATTGAGCCTTACCAATTTGTATCACAAAAAAGGAAACAAGAATGGATAATAAGTAATTTGTTTTCATGTTTAAGTTGGTTACGTCGTTATTAAATTATTTGTAGTCCACTTGCCAATAGGGCATTCCTGCGGTGATATATTTCAATTTTATAGTTCTTTCTTCTTTCAATTTTCTTATGGAACCAACACAAAAGGGATTTGTTAAAGTTGTTTCCGCTTTTTCTAAGCTTTCTTCTCCAAAAACTTTTAATTCTGTATAAATACATATATCTGGATTCTCATCGTATGGCTTTTCAATACTAAGCCAATCGCTTTCAAAAAAAACATCATTCATTTTTTGAGAGTTGACACTCATATTTTTATGAATGGCGAAAAGCGTTCTTACGTCTTCTGGGGTTTTTGTTATATCTCCTTTAATATGATAATTTTTTGGGCGAGTATCTACTATGGGTTCATCTACAAATCGAGAAAAACCTAAATTAATTTTAATTTCTTCGGGTATTAGAATTCCGTGAGGAGCTAACTGTGGTAATAGATTTTCAGTAATCGAAACCTGCGGTTCTCTAGTTAAGGCACTAAACATCGTTTCACTACAAATCATATCTAGTTTATCAGGATGTTTATACGTAATTGCATCCGCATATTTTATACTTTCAACATACTTCTCTAAATTCAATTTAGCAACTACCTTTCTTAACACAGCTAGAGAATCTTCATTTACATCAATAAATGTGACATATAATCTGTCATTTTCTAATAAGTTCAAAATAGGTAAAAGCAAAGGGGCGTAAGGGCCACAACCAGCATAAAGTATACGTATAGGTTCTTCACTCTTATTATTTAAAAGTTTACCTATAGCTTTATAAATACCTTTTATAAAGCTATGGGTTCTTTTATAATCTAAAATACACTCTGCCGCATGTTTTTCGCTTATGGCTAGCCCATGAGACGCTTTCATTAGATTGATTTTGAGATAATGGACATTGCATAAAAAACTGATACATACTTTC